>NZ_JAUBTS010000010.1:0-156168 GCF_036705105.1 Microcoleus sp. B9-D4 | reverse complement strand
AGTACCGGGCGCTAAATCTGCCAGTGGATTAATGGTGACGTTACTACCGCTAACGGTGACATTGGGGGAAGTGACATCAATGGTTTCAACCACCGTGCCGTCGGTTTTCTTGATGACAATATTGCCAGTGCCTTTTTGGACGGCTTCACTCAAGGTGACGACTAAATCAGCAGTAACTGCAACACTGGTGGCGTTATCTGCGGGGGTGAAAGTGGCAGTAGGCGCTGTGGTGTCGGCCGTGCGCGTCAAAGCAGTGGCCGCTGTATTGTTGTTGCCGGCGGCATCCGTAGCTATATTGGCGGGGATGTTAACTGTAACTGTGCCGCTCCCTGTGGGGGTGACGGTGAAGTTGTAGGTGGTGCCGGTGCCACTAAAGCCGCTGACGGTGCCGTTGGTGACGGTGATATCACTGTCGAGAAAGTTGGTTGTGCTTTCACTGAAGGTGGCGGTGACGGGAAACGCTGCGGTGACGGTGGCGGCGGCGGCCGAAGTCAGGGCTACTGTGGGAGGAATTGTATCTGTGACCCAAGTCGCTCCGCTTTGGAGAGTCCCAGAGTTATCCGTGCCACTGATATCACTCGCTGTAACGCCGGCTCCTTCATCAAATTTCCAATATCCCAGCAACCCCGCTGTGTTGGGGTCTATGTTTTGATTCATACTGCCCTGAATCTGGGCTTGAGTGCGGGCGGTATTCCAGACGCGCACTTCATCAATTTGTCCGTTAAAATTGCGTCCTGTGACCTGGGCGTTGGCACCGATTAAGACATCGAAAGCATTGGTGGGAATGCCACCAGCATAATTGAGTGTTCCCTCAAGAACGCCGTCGATGTACAGGCTCATGGTCGAGCCGTTATAGACAGCAGCCACATGGTGCCACTGCCCGTCATTGACGTTGGTGGTGCCGACGACCACTTGTGTGCCTGCATCAGTGCCAATGGCAAATTCTAGGCTGTTGCCGGTTCCAGTTTGTCCGCCCCGCGCAATTCGCCAGGAGCTATCACCTTTACCGATAATGCTTTCCCACGCTTTGCTGAAGCCGTTTGATTTAAACGACGCTTCTACGGTGATGGCACTGGTGAGGTTAAATGTGGATGAGTTGGCAATGCTGACGGAACCCGTGCCAGTTAAATTAATGGCAGTGTTTTTAGGCGTAAGGACGCTTTGATAAGTGGCGAGCGCTTCGTCTGAAAAAGCGAGGTCAGCTTCGATCGCCCCTGTTGTTTTTTCCAGTTCCCAGTCGCCCCCTAGTGCTGCATTACCGGTCTTGTTCGTGGATGCTGCCACATCTGCCCCTGTTATTTCACTGAGGCGCTTTACGAAGTTTGCTCCAACTTCTCCCGCTGCTACATCGCATCCATAAAGTAGAATATCCCCATTTGCTGTCAGCGCACTTCCCCACTGTTTTAGCCGATCGCTGAAAGTTTCTAGGTTATTGTCATTGAGTACGTCAGCACCGAGTTTTAAACTGCCTTCGCTGCCGTGAGAAACTATATGAACTGCTTCAATATCTTTTTGATCTGCCAAGGCGTTAGTAATTTGGTCGATCGCGCTGAAATTTTCATTTAAAATCACAATTTGAGCAGGATCGATGCCTTGGATCAGGCTTTGATAATCCTGTACAGAAGAGTCTACGAAAATAATTTGCTTGTTCATAGTTGATAAGTTCATAATTGCTGAAATCCTTTAGATGTATCGTTTACATCCAAGTCTGGCCGGGGTTGAAACCCCCGCCTCAAAGCTTAAGTCCTCTTGCATAGGACTGAATAATTTATTAGTCTTATTGCTCAAATCGATTGATCGGTACAATTGTTAGCCCGTTCGCCTTTTTCACGGGAAATAAACGTGGAAAACTGATTGTCTTCGCTCACGGCTGACAACATTCGATCGGCTGGCCCCCCCAACAGGGGAAGTCATAGCAGCGTGAAACCGGGGATTTTGTCGTAGTAGTGCAGCCAGTAAAGTAGAGCCCGATCGGGCTAGTCCTGATACGAAGTGGGCTTTCACTTGCCTCGTGGCGCAATGGGTTTCTATAACATTAGATGCAACCTAAATGTATCATACCACAGACATATCTTTTATAACATATTTTTATTTAACACTTCCCAACACAACACTTCTGGTTTACGATATCTTTACAATCTAGACATCGTGGGTTCACTTTCCCTGTCTCTATCATTGCTTCGCGCCCCTGCCTCTGTAAAGTCGGAAAAGTCGGATCTTAAAGTCGGAAAAGTCGGATCTTTGCCATGAGGACATAATAAGGTTTACGCTATCTTTACAATCTAGATATCGCCCTTGTTAATTACTTAGGTATTTTAACTGCATATCTAAGGGAATCTACGCGGATATACGCAGATGAAGAGATGTTATTTGATGAGTTCTTCGAGGGATGGAAAAAGCAATTTTTCTGCGCTCACTTTTTCGCAATCACAAGGCTGTTGACTGGCGGATATTGCTGATACTTTTCCCAGCAGCAATTGGATGCTTTCTATTAGCAGCGGTAGAGTTAATAAAATAATTGATGCAGAGACTAGCAAGCTAATCAAGCCGTCAGCCCAATTCCAGTGCAGCCACGCGACGGCGATCGCAGCTAAAATTACTCCAACCGACGAAAAAATGTCGGCGACTGCGTGCAGAAAGGCGCTTTTGAGATTTAAGTCGCCGTGACAGCAGGAATGCAAGCAACAAGCATTAATCGAGTTGATGCTTAAACCGACTATGGCGGTAATTAACATCGGCAGCCCTTCTACTTCGGGTGTTGGGGACTGCAAACGGGCGATCGACTCTGCGGCAATCCAAAGGGCGATCGCTACTAAACTGATACTATTAATTAAAGCAGCAATGATTTCTCCTCGTTCAGGGATTGACGATTGTGCGATCGTACAATCTACGGATTTACTTTGGCGTTTGACTGAGGAGTACCAAGTCGCTGTCAAAGTTATTGCTAAAGCTGCTACATCTGAAAAGACGTGACCCGCATCTGCTAATAGGGACAAACTATGAGAATTAAGTGCGGCGATTAACTCTGCTACAAAAAAGCTGCTAAGCAGTACCAATGCTGTTTGTAAAAGTCGCACTTTGCCAATTCTGGGATTTGTATTCTCGCATTGTGCGATATCCTTGGCGTTTTCCGAGTCAAAATTGTCCCTAACTAGAAATGTCATGCAGCAGTCCTTAAGGTTAAACTCGATTTAAAATTAAACATTAAATTAACTATCAATGACCGATTATATACCAAATCCCCACCAAGATCCGGAAAATTCGATCGCAAATTCCCCAAATTGTCAAATAAACGATCTCCCAATTAGCGACAATCACGCAAATACTTTGACAGGCGAATCTTTAGTTGATTTGCGGAAGTACGATCAATCAAAGTTCGATCGAGGAAAGCCTAGTTGGCTAATTTTGCTTTGGTGGTTCGTCCAGGCGATCGCATTTCCTCTCACTCCACACCCTTTTAACGGCATCAGAAGCGGCTTGCTGCGGTTATTTGGAGCGAAAATAGGTCGGGGTGCGATCATTCGCCCCACGGCTCGTTTTACCTATCCTTGGAAAATTGCAATCGGAGACTACAGTTGGATCGGAGATGATGTTGTATTGTACAGTCTCGATCGAATTGCGATCGGCAAACACTGCGTCATTTCTCAAAAAAGCTACCTCTGCACCGGCACTCATGACCCTCAAGACCCCGCCTTTGGCTTAATCACAGCAGCTGTGATCATTAATAACGGCGTTTGGATTGCCGCCGACTGCTTCATTGGCCCTGGTGTAGAAATCGGTGCTAACGCTTTAATCGGAGCTCGCAGCAGCGTCTTTAAAAATATGCCAGCTAGCTTTATTTGCACAGGAACACCTTGTCGTCCCCGCTGTCAGCGAGAAATTAACCAAAGTTCGTAAGCTGTTGCGGCCTTTAAATTGTATGTCAAAAAAAATCAAAGTCTTGTGGGGAGTAGGGGTTGGGCGTCTCGCCCGCCCTGAATATACAATTTAAATGCGCGACAGCTTAAGAGACATTCTACCAGGAAACTAAGCAGCTTTACAAGCTTGCTGCCGAATAGGAATTTCAATGACGAATTCTATTCCCTTTCCTAATCCAGGCTGGCAGTATAATCTGCCCCCATGCTTTTCAACGATAATTTGGTAACTGATAGATAACCCCAACCCAGTTCCTTTACCGATAGGTTTGGTGGTAAAAAAAGGGTCAAATAGTTTCGGTTGTAAAGTTTCGCAAACTCCCCGACCGTTGTCACTAATATGAATAGCAACCCAATTCTCGTCAATTACTTTTGTAGAAATTTGAATGCGGTTCTTGTGTTGTTTAATTTCTGCAAAGGAACGCTGCTGATTCGATTCCTCTAAAGCATCAATGGCATTGGAAATAATATTCATGAACACTTGATTTAATTGTCCGGCATGGCATTCTACTGGTGGAAGCTGACCGTACTTTTTTATTAGTTCAATCTCAGGATGCTCTGGTCTTGCTTTTAAACGATGATGCAGAATGGTGAGTGTACTATCAATCCCTTCATGAATATTTACAGCTTTCACCTCTGCCTCATCTAGGCGAGAAAAGATTCGCATAGACTTGACAATCTCCTGGATGCGCTGCGTTCCTAAGTTGATTGAGTTAAGAACTTTGATAAAATCTTCCTCCACGAATTCGAGTTCTATTTCATCCATTGCTGCTTGAATCCGAGGGGTGGGATTTACATAATCTTCTTGATAGAGATGTATAATTTTTAGTAAGTTATGAGCGTACTCTTGGGCATAACCCAAATTGCCAGAGATAAAATTTATAGGGTTGTTTATTTCATGAGCAATCCCAGCCGCCATTTGCCCTAATCCGGACATCTTTTCGCTTTGAATTAACTTAAGTTGCAGTTGTTTTAAATCTTCATAGGCTTGGCTAACTTCTAAAATTTTTTGCTCCAATAATGTATTTTTTTCTTCTAATTTCTCAGCTAGAACATGAAGCTTTAAATGCAGCTTGACGCGAGCTAATACTTCCTCCTGTTGGAAGGGTTTGGTAATATAATCTACAGCCCCAAGCTTAAACCCCTCAACTTTATTAGCCGTATCCGAGAGCGCAGTCATAAATATAATGGGAATCTGTTTAGTTTCTGGATTAGCCTGTAATCGACGACAGGTTTCAAATCCATCAATCTCTGGCATCATGACATCTAGCAAGATTAGATCTGGGAGAGCATATTTGACTCGCTCTAGTGCCATCTTTCCAGATTTCGCGACCCGAACTTCAAATCCTTCCTGACTTAAGGCATCAGATAAGACACCCAAGTTGGCTGAATTGTCATCAACTATAAGGATTGTACCATTTGCTTGAATTTCTGAATTCATAAACCTTACTTGTAGGACTGAATAAACGTTAAAATCTCTTCGTCTTGAAAGTCCTTTGCCATCTGATGCAATCTTTTAGCAAAGGGAATGTATTTGGGATCTATTTCTTCAAGTAATACCGCCTGCTTAACTATTTCTAGGAAATTTCCTTTCATAGCCAGCTCGTATAGCATTTCCATTTCTTTAGCTGGCGGGGCAATTAGCTCATCGCTGTCTGAGGATCTCGCCAGTGGCTCTTCATTAGCTTCATAAACCCATTCCAAATCCAGATACTGTTGTATTTTTTGCAGGAGCTCTGTTGCCTGAATCGGTTTGGGAATAAAGGTGTTGCCTCCGGCTTCTAAACTTCTGTATTGATCGGTTTCAAATACGCTGGCAGAAGACACAATAATGATGATGTCTTTGAAATTTTCCGATTCTCGAACCCGCTTAATTACCTCGAAGCCATCTAGTTCGGGCATTAATAAATCGGTAACAATTAAATCTGGCTGCACCTCTAGAATTTTTTCCCAGCCTTCCAGCCCATCGTTCGCTTCAAACACCTCAAAGCCGATCGGACTGAGTAAATTGCTAATTACCGAACGGTTAGCCCATTTGTCATCAATAACCACAATCTTAGGTTGACGGTCTTTGATGCCGATAATCTGCCCGCGATGGTCGATTTGAGATGTTTTCACCCATTCATCGGCTTGAGGCAGATTGACATCAAACCAAAAAATACTGCCCACATTAATCTCACTTTGAACCTGAATGGTACTGCCCATTAGTTCTACAATTCTTTGGCTAATTGCCAATCCCAGCCCGGTGCCCTCCGTCTGCCGTCTGCGATCTCCAACCTGCTCGAAGGGCTGAAAGATAGCTTCGAGTTGCTCTTGGGCAATGCCGGTACCTGTATCGCGTACTTCAAAGCGAATTTTTCCTTCTGTTGCAAAACTGACTATAAAAGTAACACTGCCCTCATCCGTAAATTTAATAGCGTTGCTCAAAAGATTAAATAACACTTGTCGCAAGCGTTTTTCATCCGCACGAATACCGATCGGCAGTTCGGGGCTTGAAGGAAAATGAAAGTGAATTCCCTTAATTTCAGCTCGGATGCGACACATTTCTGCTACACCTTGTAGGAACGCCGGGAAATGAAAATCTGTGGGCATTAGTTCCACTTTCTGTGCTTCAATCTTCGACAAATCGAGAATATCATTGATTAAGGTTAGTAAATGCGAACCACACTGATAAATAACATCAATGCGCGATCGCTCTTCTTCATTCAAGACTTTGGAACGCTGAAGAATCTGCGCGTATCCCATGATGCCATTAAGCGGAGTCCGCAATTCATGGCTCATGTTAGCAAGGAATTCACTTTTAGCCCGACTAGCTGCTTCTGCGGCTTCCCTGGCTTTTGCCTGTACGATTTCTGTTTGTTTGCGATCCTGGATATCGATGCAAGTGCCAACCCACTCCCGGATGCTGCCATCTTCATTTAGAATTGGCACCCCTCTAGCTTGGAAATAACGATAGTTTCCATCCGTTCCGCGCATTCGATATTCCATCTCAAACAGGCTTCTCGTTTGCACTGCTTCCATCCACACCTGAACTGTTCGTTCGCGATCGTCCGGGTGGATTGTATCTAACCAGCCAAAACCAACCCCCTCAGCTTCCGTTTGTCCGGTGTAAGCTCTCATACTCGGTGAATCCTGGCATCTTCCTTCAGGATCGGTTGTCCAGACAATTTGGGAGATGGCAAGGGTTAGCGATCGATAGCGTTCTTCGCTTTGTTTTATAGCATCTTCCGCTTGTTTGCGATCGTGGATATCGGTACAAGTGCCAATCCACTCCCGGAGGCTGCCATCTTCATTCAGAATTGGCACCGCCCTACCTTGAAAATAACGATAGTTTCCATCCGCTCCGCGGATTTGATATTCTATGTCATACATGGTTTTCGTTTGCACTGCTTCCATCCAGACCTGATTCGTTCGTTCCCGATCGTCCGGGTGCATGGCATTTAACCAGCCAAAACCAACCACCTCCTCTACGGTTTGTCCGGTGTAAGCTCTCAGAGTCGGCATATCCGGGCATCGCCCCTCAGAATCGCCTGTCCAGACAATTTGGGACGTAGCAAGGATTAGCGATCGATAGCGTTCTTCGCTTTGTTTTAAAGCATCTTCGGCTTGTTTGCGATCGCTAATATCTCGTGATATGGCGATAATGCCGAGGATATTGCCCTTAGCATCCCGCCAAGGAGTCTTGGTAGTGAAAAAGGTCGCGGTGGTCTCACCCTGAGAGACCTCTTCCTCGTAAGTCTCAGCGATTCCTGTTGTCATCACTTGGCGATCTTTTGCCATAATTGCACGGACACTCTCACTCTGATGCGGTAGGAATTCCAAATCATCTTTGCCGATGATTTCCTCAATTGGCTGGCCCATGAAGTTTGCCACATTGGAGTTAACGGCAACATAACGCCCTTCCCGATCTTTAACGACAATGAAGTCTGGTGTACTTTCCAAAATTGACTTTAGCAGTGCATTACGATCGCGCAACTCTGCTTCCATTTGTTTGCGATCGTTAATGTTTCGTGCTATGGCGATCAGGCCGATAATATTGCCCTGAGCGTCCCGCCAAGGGGCTTTTGTGGTTAAAAAAGAAGTGATGCACTTACCATTAGAAACATCTTCTTCGTAGGTTTCAGTAATGCCTGCTTCCATGAGCTCGCGGTCTTTTGCCATTATTGCAACGGCGGCCTCCGGGGGAAGGAGTTCCGAATCATCTTTACCGATAATTTCCTCAATGGATCTACCGTAAAAGGATTTTGCCACCTCGGAATTAAGGGCAACATATCGGCCTTCCCGGTCTTTAACCACAATTATGTCTGGCGTACTTTCCAAAATAGAGCTCAGCAAGGCGTTGCGATCGCGCAGCACAGCTTGCTGTTCGCGGAGAGCTTCTTCAGCTTGGAAGCGATCGGTAATATCTGTATTAGCTCCAATCCATTCCCGAATTGAACCATCCGCGTTCAGAATTGGTACACCACGACAACTCATGTACCGATATACCCCGTCATGACGGCGCATACGAAATTCAACTTCATAGAGCGATCGATTAGCAATAGCAGTTGACCAGGCAGTAACCATAGACGAGCGATCGTCTGGATGGATAGCCTTGATCCCACCCCCTCCTTTGTAATCATCAAATGTCTGTCCTGTAAATGCACTCCAAGTAGGTTGCTCGATCGCCATTTCGCCGTCGGCATTGCAGTTCCAAATAATCTGAGCGCTGGCTTCCATCAAAGAACGAAATCTTTCTTCACTTTGTTTCAGGACATCTTCTGCGGTTTTGCGATCGCGAATATCCCGCGTAATAGTGGCAATTCCTACCGGTTCATTAGTCTCTGGATGTTTAATCAGAAATAGGGTGTAATCTACCAGGATGGGTTGACCTGTCTGGAAATGTCTGAAGCGGAAATCACTCCGCCAACTTCCCTCTTTCATCATTGCAGGCATAATAGACTGCTGTACAAAGTCCAAATCTTCTGCCATGAAAAAGTCGTTCATGTGTTTGGTTCTGGCTTCCTCCAAACTACTGAGTCCCACCAAATCCAGACCAGCCTGATTCACGAGTATAGGGCGACCATCCATTGAGGCCACGCCAATAAAGTCACGGCTGTTCTCGATCGTGGTAACAAGCAATTGCCGTTCTTCCTCTGCTTTTTTGCGATCGCGAATATCCCGCACAATAGTGGAAATAAATTCCACTTCACCCGCTTCGGTTTTGTGGACGATCAAAACCTGGGAGACTGGAATTTCTTCCCCATAGCGTGACAAAAATAGGATTTCACCAGCCCACCTACCATCTCGCAAGGCGGTGGGAATTATATCGTTGTGGAATTTTGCTTTTGCCGAGGGAGCTAATACAGAATCTATAGTAAACGGCGATCGTGCTTCCTCTGGGGACATCCCCAGCATTTCCTGTCCGGCTTTGTTGAGATAGACGCTATGCCCAGTCGTATCAGAAACTCCTACTAAGTCGGAAGTTGCTTCCAAAATGGCCGTCAGTCTTGCCTGCTTTTGTTCTGCCCGCTTGCGATCGGTAATTTCAATCACAAGGGCACCAACACCAAAAACCAGGTCATTTTCATCCCGCAAAGGATAGTAAGATGCTTGCCAGTAGCGCAGGATGCCCGGTTCTCTCGGAGTTTCACCCACTACTTCATAGTCGAGAATTGGCTTGCCCGTATCCAGAATTTCTTGCAAAATTGGTCCCAGAGTCGCAGCCAATTCTGGCAGCACTTCACACAGCGACCTACCAATATGATCTGCCACACAAATGCCATTGAGCTCTGCCATAGCTTCGTTAATTTGGACGTACCGGAGTTGGCGGTCTAAAATCATCAGTCCGGCATTCGCAGCAGCAAAAAAAGCCTCGAAGTGAGCCTGTCGCAATACCTGTGCTGTTGTGCTCTCTTGCTGTGGCGGTTGGTTTTTATGTGGTGGGAATTTGGTCATGTTGGCTCGTGCATTTCAGCTTTTATTCTAGAACTTCTGTCCCATTGCGCGATCGCAAGGTTTTCCTTGCCTCCTATTTTGGTACTGAAGAAAACGTTCAGTAGGGCGACCATTCGGTTTTCAATCGGCGATATATGTATCCCTTGCGACACTATTTCCCTTAATTATTCGGATGTATCCCCAAGCATTTCTATTTCTCATCAATTCTATTGCTAATCAATCCTATCGGTAGAACATTGCTGACAACTTAACCTAGGGAAGCATTTGTCTATCAGCAATTATGCTCAGCATTTACTTAGATTTTGCGTGGCAAACTTAGATGTGGGCGATCGAGGAATAATGGCGATCGCCATATTTATGCCCACCCACCCCCAAATCGCCAATTTTCTACTCCTAAACAAGCAGTCTTTTAAGTAATATTACGGATTGACAAATGCGATTAAGTTATATTTCGTCCCCCATATCGGTAGAATGCCAAGTATTCTGGGAACGTTATCAATTTTAGCTAGATCGGTTAAATTTTCACTTAGAAATACACAATACGGACGCAACTGGCAGAGTAATAGCAATATCTCTCCCACCAGTTAAACTCATTGTAATACTTGGATATTTGACTTGTCCACTTAAATAGTCATTGAATAATCCCCGCTTAAGTTGATAACGGGAATTCCAAAAAAAATAGGAAAGAGTATGATAAACTCGAATCGAGTTAATGTTGACTAAAGTTACTAGAGCGATCGCTTTAATAATAGATGAGTCGGCTCTCGGATCGCGAAAAAATGGCACACTAACCGCAGGTCTGTGAAGACAAGGTATCCTAAAAATTGGCCAGAGGGATAACTGCGTATTATGAGCAACCCCATATCTATGTAAAAAATTCATTTTTTTTACCCTAAAAACAGGTTAAAATTTATGATAACGAGTTCAGTATTTGATTTTTAAATTGGGTACTGAGGACTTTCTTTTTTACTACCTTCCTTAAAAGATGACTACACAAAAAACCTTATTCCCGGAATTTAAATTAAATACAATACCAGAAGAAGTATTGACACAGATATCGCAAATATTTACAGCTACCCTATTTAAAATAGGTGACAATCCAGTATCCTTGCAGTCACTGGTAGAACTAATATTCTTGTTTATGGCTATCCTCGTCATAGCACGCTCTTTTACAAACTTCCTGAAGGAACGCTTGCTAGTTAGACTGGGAATTGACGAGGGAAACCGGGAAGCCATCGCAGTAATTATTGGGTATTTAATAGTAGCATTAGGAGTAATAGTCGCCATCCAAAGCATCGGCTTCAACCTCGCTTCTTTTGCAGTAGTTGCGGGTGGATTGGGAGTCGGAATTGGCTTCGGAATCCAGGATTTAACAACTAATTTTGTCAGTGGCTTAACGCTGCTTTTAGACAGACCTGTGAAAGTCGGAGACTTTGTGGAATTAGAAGGATTAATGGGAATCGTCAAAAAAATCTCGATTCGATCGACCATCATCCAAACCACTGAGGACTCTAGCGTCATAGTTCCCAACAGCAAAATGATTAGCAACAAAATTGTTAACTGGAGTTATGAAAACTCCCTACTCTGTCTGCGAGTTCCCGTAGAAGTAGCCGAGAATAGTAACCCGCTGTTAGTGACAGAAACTCTGTTAAATATTGCTTACGCGGAAGCAGGAGTTTTGTACGAACCGACTCCGAAAGTATTGTTTGTCGAGTTTGGTGATGATAGTTTTAAATTTGAACTTTTAGTTTGGACGGACAAGCCGACTGAAAGAGAATTAATTAAAAGTTCTTTGAATTTTGCAATTGAATACAATTTCCGCCAGCAGGAAATCGAATTTCCGTTCAATGACCGAGAAATTTATTTGCAAAACCCCGAAGTTCTGTTGTCAATGTTCAACAAAAAAGAAACTGCAATTGACCTCCCGAACAGTTACTCAGAAAATGAGCAAAAACCGCCTATTTTTGCAGAAAAAATGAAAAAGCCATCGTCGCTTAGCTGTTTGCTGCGAGAGGTGGAATACTTTGAAAACCTGACTGATCTTGAATTGCGGCAATTGATTGAAGTTGGATACCGCAAACGGCTGCGATCGCAAGAATTTTTATTTCACGAAAACGACCCCGGAGATGCTTTTTACATGATTCTTTCAGGTTCAGTCGAAGTTTTTGTAGAAGCTATTGACAAACATCTGAATAACCTCGGTACAGGTAAGTTTTTCGGGGAACTTTCTTTGATGTTGGGAATTCCCAGAACTGCTTCGGTAAGAGCTTTGGAAGAAACAATTTTATTTGCCATCAATAAAGAAGGGTTCCAGAAAGTTTTAACTGAACGACCGGATTTATCTGAACAGATTATTAAAGAAATAGTCAAACACAAAGAAGAACTCCGCGAGAGACAGCAATTATTGCGAGAAATGGAATTGGTAGATGCAGCAGAAGAGGATGAAAATCCTGTAGAATGGGTGAGAAAACGGCTAAAAAATCTATTTAGCGTTTGAAATAATTTCTATGACGCGATTTATTCACGATCTCTTTGCCAAAGAATACCTGGAGGAATTGCTCTCACCGCTCGGAACGGTTAATATCGGCCGCGATGTGACTTCGGAAGTGCGAGAAATCGATGTTTACTTCACTCCCAGCACCGCCGCAATTCCCGAATACTCAGAAACCTTGGGATTGTTGGGAAAAATGGCAAGCACAACTGCAATTTTTGAACCGTTTCGCAATCCGGCAAACGTCAGCGAAATTTGTAGCTGTCTGGGCAAGTTATTGGACGTGCGAGGTGAATTGGAGCGAAAATTTAGGAGAGAAAATACTCGCTATGATGACGCTCAGTTACCCAAACTGTGGATTTTGATGCCCACAGCATCGAAAGCATTGGTAGATAGCTTTAATGCGATACCAGACACAGAGAATTGGATGCAGGGAATTTATTTTTTGGGGGAATCTTTGCGAACTGCAATTGTGGCAATTCACCAGTTGCCAGAAACTCCAGAAACCCTGTGGTTGAGGATTTTGGGCAAAGGGGGAGTGCAGCAAAGGGCTATTTCCCAATTAAGCGCTTTAGCAGCAGACGATCCGTTGCGGATTATCGCGCTAGAATTGCTGTATCGGTTACAATCAAATTTAGTAACCGATGCGCCACAACAATTAGAGCCAGAAGAGCGGGAGTTAATTATGGCCATTGCACCACTTTTTCAACAACAAATACAAGCCGCACAGCAACAAGCTAGAGAAGAAGGACTAGAACAGGGACTAGAAGAAGGACTAGAACGAGGACTAGAACGAGGGCTAGAACAAGGACTAGAACAAGGGCTAGAACGAGGCCGACAAGAACAACAGCGCTTAATCTTAGAAAACTTTCTGCGAGTTAGATTTGGAGAATTAAGCCCGAAAATGACTGCTTTTCTATCTCCAATATCCACGTTGGCGGCGGCGGAATTTACAGTGCTGTTGCTGGCAATATCGATGCTGACAGTGGATGAATCAGGGCGGGAAGCAGCGGTTAAATTGTTAGCTGAAAGTGCGTTGCAAATACGATCGCCTGAATTGGGCGATCTTCTGCCTACAGGCGTTACTAATTTATTGGCATTGCCTGTGGCAGAATTGACATTGTTTGTAGAACAACTGCCACAGTTATCGGCTGAGGAATTGAGGGAAAGGTTAGGAAAAACACCTGAATAGAACCTGCGATCGCAGCCATAAAGGGATCTCGCTCTTTATGGCATTTAAATGATTCTCAAATAAAATTCCTAGATTTTGTCGATCGCACTTTAGGAATTAGACTGCGGGCCTAAAATCAAGTGCAGCAGACCGTCGATCAGTCGATCGCGCTCCATTGGGATAATATCTTTACCGTGCATCATATGCTGCATTAACTGAAAATATACCAAAGCTCCGATAAAAATCCGCGCCGTTGCCTCCGGATCAGGCAATTTTAACTCTGGATGCGATGCCAAATAATCCGCTAGCCGCTCGATACCCGGTTTAGCTAAGTTTTTCACAAAAGTCTGCGCTAGCTGGGGAAAACGCCCTGATTCCGCAATCACTAACCTCACAAAATTGAGATATTCTGGTTCCTGGGTCGCCTGATCCAATATAGTTGTGGCAGCGAATCGCAGCGCTACGGCGGGTTCTTCATCCAGAATTGTAAAATGGACTTTTTCTCGCGCCAGCCGCTGTACCAAAGCCGCGAATAATCCTTCTTTATCTTGAAAATAGCTGTAAACCGTGGCTTTGGAAACTCCCCCCGTCTTCGCTACCTTGTCCATACTCGTCCCCGCGTAGCCGTGGGCTAAAAATTCTTGCATTGCACCTTGCAGGATTTGCTCGGTTTTGTCACCTCCTGCTGCGTCTGGTTCGATCGGTTTTGTCCTTGCCATACCTTGCTTCTGTAATTTTTATTTGGGCTCTTGACATTATTATACTGAACGGTTTAGTATAGAGAAACATCGGAACTAAACCGTTTAGTTTTATTTTCTCACAAAGAGGTATGTCATGGTACACCAACCAACAGCGGACGGCTTATCCTCAAATCCATCCCTAGTTAAACAACTCCTAGTTGTGGCCGCAGTAGCAACCCTGGGGGCAGCGGGAACCACAGGCTACACGATCTGGCGATCGCGCATACCCGATCCCAACGCAGTAGCCGCAGCAGCAGCCGTCACAGCATCGCAATTAACGACAGTTACAGCCTTGGGGCGACTGGAACCCAGAGGAGAAGTAATTAAAGTCTCAGCCTCCGGTGCCGCGGAAGGAAACCGGATCGATCGACTCCTGGTAAAAGAAGGAGACATGGTGAAAACAGGTCAGGTGATCGCAATTTTGGACAGTCGCGATCGCCTGCAAGCCGCCCTCGACCAAGCTCAAGAACAGGTGCGCGTCGCCGAGGCAAACCTAGCAAAAGTCAAAGCAGGAGCCAAAAATGGCGAAATTCAAGCCCAAAAAGCGACTATTAGCCGTTTATCCGCCGATCGCAGCAACGAGATCGCAGCGCAACAGGCGATCGTCAGCCGCCTAGAAGTCGATCGCAGCACCGAAATCGCAGCGCAACAAGCCACAATTGCCCGCATCAGGGCCGAACAGCAAGGGGAAATTCAAACCCAAAAAGCCGCAATTGCCCGCCTACAAGCCGAACTCCGCAACGCCCAAAGCGAGGATCAGCGCTACTCCCAACTGTATAAACAGGGAGCAATTTCCGCCTCAACTAGCGACAGCAAAAGCCTCGCCGCCGAAACAACTCAACAGCAACTCAACGAAGGAAAGGCAAAACTAAATCAAATTCAGGAATCCCGCCAACAGCAAATTAACGAAGCCCAAGCCAAATTAAATCAAATTCAACAATCCCGCCAACAACAAATTAACGAAGCGCAAGCCAAACTCAGCCAAATTCAGGAATCTCGACAACAGCAGATTAATGAAGCAGCGGCAAATCTCGATCGCATCGCCGAAGTGCGTCCCGTTGACATAGCAGCCGCAGCAGCCGAAATCAGTTCCGCCGCTTCAGCCGCCAAACAAGCCAAAGCCAATCTGGATCTAGCTTACATCCGTGCTCCCAGAGACGCCCAAGTCCTGAAAATTCACACGCATCCAGGGGAAAGGGTAGGAAACGACGGCATTGTCGAACTCGGACAAACTCGCGAGATGCTAGCTGTTGCTGAAATCTACGAAAGCGATGTGGACAAAGTACGCCTCGGACAAACCGCCAAAATTACTAGCGATGCTTTGACAGGCGAATTGCGGGGAACTGTCGAACATATTGGTTTGCAAGTGCAGCGACAAAACATTGTTAACACCGATCCTTCGGCGAATATTGATAGTCGAATTGTCGAAGTAAAAGTGCGCTTAGATGAAGCTTCCAGCCAGAAAGTAGCGGGATTCACCAATTTGCAAGTCAAAGTGGCGATCGGCGAAATTAAAGATTAAGAAGACTTAAACCGCCTGGTCACTTTCTTCAATCCAAAATCACCAATCTAAAATCTAAAATCCTATGCTTGGACTCATCCAACCCTTACAACAATTAAGACGCAGAACTTCCCTCGGATGGCTGCAACTGAGTCACGACAAAGGGCGAATGCTCGTTGCAGTAGCAGGAATTGCCTTTGCTGACGTTTTGATGTTCATGCAGTTAGGCTTTCAAAATGCGCTTTACACCAGCAATACGCGGCTGCATCAAAGCTTGCAAACAGACTTAGTTTTGATTCACCCCCAAGCGCGAAATTTGATTAATTTGTCTTCCTTCCCCCGGCGCAGATTGTATCAAGCAATGAACGTACCGGGCGTGAAATCAGCCGAACCGCTTTACGTGAAAATTGGTAACTGGAAAAATCCCGAAACTCGGCGCGAAACGTCGCTGATGGTGGTGGGTTTCAATCCGAATCGCCCTGCGTTTGCGCTTCCAGAAGTCAACCAAAATTTGAGCGCGATTAAATTGCCAGATACTGTGTTGTTCGATCGCGCTTCTAGGGGAGACTACCAAGGGACGATCGCGCAAATCGCTGAAGGCAAAGTCGTTAAAGCTGAGGTAGAGCGACGCACGATTAACGTCAGCGGTTTATTCACAGTTGGAGCATCTTTTGCCGCCGACGGTATTTTGATGACTAGCGATCAAAATTACCTGCGCCTGTTTGCGAGACAAAAGGCCGCGAGTGTTAATGCCGGATTAATTCAACTGCAACCGGGTGCTGACCCCGTGGAAGTTCAACAAGTTTTGAAAGCATATTTACCGCCGGATGTCAAGGTATTAACCAAACAAGAATTTATCGATTTTGAGAAAAACTATTGGGCTAAGAATACTGCGATCGGCTTTGTGTTTAATTTAGGCGTCGCGATGGGTTTTGTCGTTGGGGTGATTATTGTTTATCAAGTTCTCTCAACCGATGTCAGCGACCACATGGGAGAATACGCTACTTTCAAAGCGATGGGCTACCGCAATGTTTATTTACTCGGCATCGTTTTTGAAGAAGCTCTAATTCTTTCCCTCCTTGGTTTTTTGCCGGGAGTAGGAGTCTCTTTCGGACTTTACTCTTTAACCCGCCAAGCTACAAATTTACCGCTTTATATGACGCTGCTGAGAGCATTTATAGTATTACTTTTGAACGTGATTATGTGCACTATTTCTGGAGCAATTGCTACTCGCAAGCTGCAAGCAGCCGATCCAGCAGATATGTTTTAAGGGAAAATGAATAAGATAATACTAATTCTCAAAAGTCATGCAACAGTAGCTGTAGGGTGCGTCGCCACCCTTAAATCCTAAAAAAGAGCGACAATCTCAAAGCGACGCACCTTACCTGATAGTAGAAGATTCGGCGGTTGAAACCGCTCCTTGTCAAACGAAGTCCACTCCAAGCGGACTAAAGAATCAAGGGGGTATTAAAGCCAGATTTTGTATAAAGTCCTGACTACACACATATTTTTTGTAATCCTTCTCTTGTTTTTCCTCTGCCTTTTCGGCGAAGAAAGCTGTTTATTCTTAAACCTCAAACCTCAAACCAATAAGTTATGAATTCTACTACTCTCTCTCCAAAAACCAACCCATTACAGATTCCTGCACCTATAATTTACGCGCACCAACTCGACCACTACTTCGGTCAAGGTCAACTGCGAAAACAGGTACTTTTTGACATTAATCTCGACATTAATGCAGGTGAAATTGTGCTGATGACGGGGCCTTCCGGTTCGGGAAAAACTACGCTTTTAACTTTGATTGGCGGGCTGAGATCCGGTCAATCGGGAAGTCTCAAAATTATCGGTCAAGAAATGTGCAAAGCGAGTGCAGACCAATTGGTAAAGGCGCGACGCAAAATTGGCTATATTTTTCAGGCGCACAACTTGCACCGCAGTTTGACGGCGCTGCAAAACGTGCAGATGGGTTTGGAAGTTCACGGGAATTTGTCGCGTTCTCAAATGCGCGATCGCTCTGCAAAAATGCTAGAGTTAGTAGGACTGGAACAGCGGCTTAACTATTATCCCGATGACTTGTCGGGAGGACAGAAACAAAGAGTTGCGATCGCCCGCGCTTTGGTCAGTCAACCGCAAATTGTTTTAGCTGACGAACCAACAGCCGCCCTGGACAGCAAATCCGGTCGCGAAGTGGTGAATTTGATGCAGCAACTAGCCAAAGAACAGGGTTGTACTATTTTGTTAGTAACCCACGATAACCGAATTTTGGATATTGCCGATCGCATCGTTCACATGGAAGATGGAAAATTAGCCTAATTTTTAAATTTCCGAAGAATAGACATCACCCATAACTACCCCATTTTCAATTTTGGATGTCAAAATTTAATCCAAAATTGCCAAACTCGAATCTAAACTCGTCGTTGAACTTTTGACTAATTGCTAACCACCAATCCTTGCCGGTAAATCCCCAAATTTTGCAGGTACATTGCTTCGAGTTTGGGCATCGACGATTCTACAGAACCGCCATAACGGCGAAAAGAAGGCCAGATGTAAGCGAGTTTTCTGACTGCTGACTCCAATCTCCCCGCTTCTATATCTTCTAATGCACCTTTTTCTCGGATTAACTCTATAGCCATCAAATCTTGATTTCCTGGGCTGAAATCGCGGACGCCAAATTTTTTGGCAAATCTGTCCCAAGTGGTGCTGAGAAACTGATATCGCCCCGCTGCGTCGGAACAGAGTTTTTTGCCGTAGCGACGGCCGCATTTCATTTCCCTGGGATGATCTTGAAAGCTGACAAATTTCGTGCCGGTGTACTGGATGCGGTAGCCGTCGGGGCTAGCGGTTCCTTCGGCGGCGGCTATGGTGTCGAGAAAGGCTTTGACTCGAAGTTCGGGCGCGATGCTATCGAGTCTGCTATCCTGTATGGGCTCTGGTGAATTCAGGGTTGGAGTTTCGGGCGATCGATCGCGCTCTATGTTATCCTCTCCTTTGTCTGGTGAGTCGAGGGCCGCAACTTCCTGCAGGCGTTTCGGGGCGGGTGAGCTTTCTGCCGAGACCGATTGCCCCCACAGTCTCGGCGTCATTCGACCTAAGAAAAAGCACAAACAGATTAATAAAGTGCACGAAAGTTTAAAACGGAGGCGTTTGGACAGTTGCCTGCGCTGCCGCACCGGCCACCCGTGCAGAGGGAGGGCTGCGGGCAAGATTCCCGTTTGCTGGCCGAAGGCGAACAGCGATTTCAGCGCTAGCAAGGTTTGCTTGTAGAAACCGGGTGCAAGTTTCCGAGCTCTCATTGCTGCTGCGAAAGTCTCGACATCAGTCAGAGTCACTTCTGCCAGCGGTTTTTCTACAAACAGCCGAAAATGGTTGGCCGCCTGCCAGCTAAAGCGCTTGCTGCGGGGGGATTTGCGCTCCACCCAGAGGCGAATTAGCTCGATGTCTGAAATGGGTTGCAGATGGCTTCCCAGATGTTCTGGCGCGTACAAGAGTACCTCCTGATATCACTTCTAGTTGAAGGTTGCCAGTTAGAAAGGATGAGTGAAACAGGGATCAAGGGAAACTGGCTTCAACCATACTAAGTGATACTACTAAGCGCTCACCGGGTCAAGCTCAAGGGCCGATTGTTCGAGCAGTTGAGTGTAAAGTTGACTGAGTTGGGAGGCGATACCGTCCCAACTGAAATAGGTTTCGACGCGCTTGCGGGCTGTGTGTCCGAGTTGCTGGCGCCATACTGAGTCAGCTAACAAGCGATCGATCGCATGGGCAAAGACTGCTTCATTTTTCGGCGACGCGAGCAAACCTGTTTCTTGTGGCAATACAGTATATTTGAGCCCTCCCACGTCGGAGGCAACTACGGGTGTGCCACTGGCCATCGCTTCAATGGCGACTAAACCGAAGGGTTCGTAGTGGCTGGGAACGACGCAGACATCGGCGGCGGCGTAGTAAGCGGGGAGAATGTTGCTGCTCAAGGCGCCAGGAAAACTGGTAATCTCGCTCAGCCCGAGTTCTTCAACGATGCTGCCGATACGATCGCGCTCTTTGCCGTCGCTTTCCCCCGCACGCCATCCGCCGCCAATTATGAGTTTTAAATCGGCTTTGGGCACCGCCGACAGACTGACTGCGCGGACTAAGGTTTCGATGCCCTTGCGGGGGTCGAAACGGCCGACGTACAACACGACTTTGGTTTCGGGGGCTATGCCCAAGTAGCGACGGGCGGTCGATCGGGCGATCGAGCCGAACCTTTCAAGGTCGGTACCGCAGGGAATGATGTCAATATTGCCTTTTGAGGAAACCAGAGACCTCATGTGTTCTTTTTCTTGAGGGCTGGTAGCCACCACGCGATCGGCTGTTTCCAAAACTGTTTTTTCTACTTGCAGCCTGGTTTTGGCAATCATCGGAATTGTCGAAACCGACTTGTATTTAACAGCAGCCAAAGAATGGTAAGTGTGAACTTGCTGCAGAGGTTGCGATTTTTTCAACTCCATTCCCACCCAAGAAGACAGCCAGTAATTTGTGTGAACTAAGGGATATTGACAGCCTGACTCTAACTGAAACTTCTGAAATTCTTGAACAAAGATTGGTAAATATCCGTAGAGTTCGTCGCGGGGAATAAATTCTTGCGGCCCTGCTACTAGCCGAATTGTCCGGCAATTCGGACTGTGCTGTACAATTCTTGCTTGTTGGCGATCGGATGAGCGGGTGAACATATCAACTTGCCAGCCCTGTTTAGCCAGAGCTTCTCCTACTTGACGCACGTAAACATTTTCCCCGCCCGCTTCTTCTTTGCCAATTTCCACATAGGGATCACTGTGTACGGAGATAAGAGCGATGCTTTTTTTAGTTAATGAAATCATAATTGTTTACCAAAATTTAAAAATAATTCCGAAGAAAATTTAAAATGCAATTTTTGCTGATGCGCCGGGACGGGAATCTTCTAGCTAATTTGTATTAAAGTGAAAATGGGGGATCGATCAATCATCCTTCAGGGATAAGTTCCAGGAAAAAATTCACAGACGACTTCCTTCTGCTGACAGAGACGTGCAGCAGCTCAAACTTTAGATAATCAAAATATAAATGAACGAGGATGAAGGGAATTTTCCGTATTCTGGCCGCTGTCAAACTCGCACCTCCTAGCCATCTATAACTCGAGCCTGCTTTCAGCTTGCTGCTAGAGATGCGAGGTCAGCAGAAGGTAGAATATTACCCCTCTGAATAAATAAGTAGGGCTTTCTAGAAAGCAGAAGTCGGTCGTCCCGAAGACAGAATGTTACAGGGTCAGAGAAAAAAAAGCAAAATTATTGCATTCAAAATTTTTCTTTCTTTCCGCCTTCCGCCTTCTGCCTTTTTCCCTCTTCCTTCTGCCTTCTGCTTCTTGCTTCTTATCTCAAACTAGGGATTCTGGTTTAACCTCAAATTTCCCGTTTGTGTAATGTTAAGAGTTCTTCCGAGGTTTGCGTGCGGAGGATTCCCCGTTTTCACTGTTTAGGATATTGTTTCGCGAACCGGGCATTCTGGAACCGTATCGGTTAGTCCAAACTTGGGTAAACTCGGCACCTAAGAAGAGAATTTGAGCGGAATAATTAATCCAAAGCAGGATAATCACGAACGAGCCCGCAGCACCGTAGGTAGAGGCGATACCGCTACCTCCGAGGTAAACTCCAATTATGGATTTGCCGATCGTAAACAGGACTGAGGTGATGGCGGCGCCGATCCAAACATCATTCCAGGCAAGATGGACATCGGGCAAAAGTTTGTAAATTAAGGCAAAAAGCAGCGTAACTACGCCAAAGGAGAGAGCAAAGTCCACAATCTGCCAAATGCCGACTGGTAATTGCAGCAAGCCGTTCAACCAATAGCTGACGGCGGCTAAAATGGCACTAATTACTAAAGATACTAGCAGTAGAAAGCCTATGCCTAAAATCATGGCAAAAGACAATACGCGGTCTTGCAGAAATCCCCAGATTCCTCTTCCGGGGGGCGGTGAAACATTCCAAATAGTATTGAGGGCTTCTTTGAGATTAGTAAACACGTTGGAAGCGCCCCACAAAAGTGTAGCGATGCCGACTATAGTAGCAATCATTCCCGACTTTGGTTCGGAGGCTTTGAGGATGAGCTCTTGGACGGTTTGGGCGCCATCTTTGCCGATTAAACTTTGGAGTTGGGCGACGATTTGACCTTCGGCTGCCTCTGCACCAAAGACTACACCGACGATCGCAATTACGATAATTAGCAGCGGGGCGAGGGAGAAGACTGTGTAATAGGCTAGGGCCGCGGCTAAGGTGGGCGCTTTATCTTCTTGCCATTCAGTAAAAGTTTGTTTGAGCAGCGATATGACTGTTTTTAATTTCACGGCTTTTGGTTTCCTTATACTTAGCGTTCACCAAGGGATTTTAATAGGTTAGGGTTTTTTTAGCGTCGGCCACAAGATAGATTTATCGATTAGCAAACTCGGAAAATTACTTTTATGTTAGATTCCAACAGAACTGTTAACAGCACCCATGTAAAATCGTCCAAAAAAACAATTTCTTGGGCTAAATTGAGCGCCTTAGTAGCGCTGGTTAATTTCTTGCTGGTGCTTTTCCATTTCAGTTACCTTCAGTTGCGCCCTGTTTATCAGAGCTTTTTTCCGGGTTTAGTTAAAATTTATGACCCGATTAAAGGCATTGATTCGAGTTTAGCAAATCCCGAATATTTGAAAAGCGCTGACAAGTTTTGGCGAATTGATACGTTTTTTATCGGTTTTTTTGGGGCGGAATTTTTGATTAAAAGTCTGTTCCACACCCGCCGTAAACCGGGGGTAACTTGGTTTGATTTTGTGCTCAGGCGCTGGTACGAGGTGTTTCTGGTGATCCCGATTTGGCAGGGGTGGCGGATTCTGCCGGTATTGGTGCGGCTGCACAAGTCGGGTTTGGTGAATCTCGATCGCGTAGTTGCTCAAGTTACCTACGAACCGGTGGCTTATTTAGCCAATACGATGTCGGAATACATGATGGTGCGGTTTATCAATCAAGCTAAAAGTTCGATCAAACAGGGCGACGCCGCGCAGATGTTGCTGGCGCAGCAGCCGTACCTTCACGTCAATCAGGAAAATACGATCGAACAAATTACTAAGCGGATTTTGGATCTGACAATTTACAAAGTTTTGCCGCAGGTGCAACCGGATTTGGAAGAATTGCTGCACCACAATTTGGAAACAACAATCAAACAGTCGGATTTCTATCAAATCCTGCAAACTTTCTCTCCGATTAATATTTTGCCCACGGAGATGACGGAACAGCTAGCAAATTATTTGGCTCAAACTGCTGTGGATGTGGTATCTACTACTTATGAAGACGATAAAGGTCGAAAAATTCTAGATAATTTTAGCCAAGAATTTAATCAAAGTTTGCGGCGGGAATTGCAAGATGAGAAAACTCTTGGGGAATTGCAGTCGCTGCTGTCGGATTTGTTAGAAGAAGTGAAGTTGAATTACATTCAAGGCGGGTTGAAGTCCGATCCGGTGCAGACTTTTACGGAAATTAACTCGCTCCGGGAAATAAGGGAGAGTTGATACAGCAATGAGTTGGGGTTTGGTGAATTAGAGTCTTTTTTTTAACTCACATCTTGCACCATTGTCAAGAACAGGCTTTCCGGCCTGTTCCACAAGAAAATTCATCTCTTGTGGAACAGGCCGGAAAGCCTGTTCCTAAACAAGTAATTGAGAATAGTGCAATATCTGAGTTAAAACGAACCGCGAAGACGCCAAGGGCGCGAAGGAAGAGAGGAGAAAGAGTTTACAAGTTCTACGGGTAAGGTGTGCAATGCACACCTAGGAATAGGGGTAGTGGGGATATCCGAAATTTCAGGGGATAAACCTATCTGAATCCCAAGCTAAAATAAAAGCATGAACATAAAACATCTATCATATTAGATATCTATCTTGAACAACCTTACTTGCCTGGAAATAGAAGTCGCTCAAACAATGCTGAGGCTAGCAATGTTGGTGGGCTTAACACTTTTAATCGCCTTTTTTGTGGCCTCAGAACTAGCATTAGTATCAGCCGATCGCCATCAAATCCGCCAACTTGCCCACTCGGACGATCGCCCAACCGCTAAAACTGCCGAACTCGTCCACCAAGCTCAGAACAACATACCGCATTACCTGTCTGTGACTCAAACTGGCACAACAGCAGGGAGTTTGCTGTTGGGTTGGTTGGGTGAGGGAGCAACTGTACACTGGATCGAACCGTGGATCGACAAATTGCCGATCGGTCATTTGTCGGCCGTGCTGACTGCTCATTCGATCGCAGTTCCCGCAGCTTTTATCTTAGTAACTTACGTAGAAATAGTCTTAGGAGAACTAATCCCCAAAGTATTAGCAACCCACGCCCCAGAACGCACCGCTTTGCTGCTGATGCCAGCCCTCGAACTTTGCTCAAAATTACTGTGGCCGCTGCTAGCAATTCTCAACGGTACCGTGCGGCTGCTGACCGGTTGGATTACCAGTAAAGAGTCTCAACCGCTGATGTCACCTTCCCAGGCAACTTTCGTTCAAAAAGATGCTCATTCAGCACTAATTTCTGGTCTATGGGAAGTGACAGCAGTTAACGAAAAACTCGGCTTAAACCTGCCAACTAACCAAGCTTACGAAACCATCGCCGGATTCGTGATCCACAATTTAGGTAAAATGCCCACTCAAGGCGATCGGCTATTGTGGGGCGAGTTGGAAATAGAAGCAGAAAATGTAGTAGAAGGCAGTTTAGAAACAGTCCTACTGCGTCAGGTAACTCGCCCCTTATTTGAGCCGCAACATCCAGAACTCGTATTGAATTAATCCTAAATCAGGCTTAAATACTTCCTCGATCTATCTGTGTTAGGTTGTAATTAGTCGCTCAGTGCGACAACCTACCAGAAATCGGCAAATTGCATAAAGCACAGTTTATGAGGTGGATATGCTAAAAACACTTTGGGCTACTGTTAGACAAGGGAAAATTGAACTGCTGGAGTTATCAGAGTTACCCGAAGGGGCAAAAGTATTAGTAACACTCTTACCTGATGAAGAAGCTGAGTTTTGGCTTCAAGCCAGTCAAACATCACTAGATACAGTTTGGGATAATACTGAGGATGATGTCTATGCCCAGCTACTCTAAAAATGACCTAATTTTGGTTAGATATCCCTTTTCAGACTTGTCTAGTTCTAAGGTAAGACCAGCAATTGTTGTGAGTGCGCCGCACGTATCTCAAGACATTATGATTGTGCCATTGACAAGCAAAACTGCATCCTTACAGGAGGGTGAGTTCGTACTTGCTGAATGGTCAACAGCAGGGTTAAATGTGGCTACAGCAGTCAAGCGAGGTTTGTATACAGTGCAGGAAAGCTTGGTTGTAACGACAATTGGCAAATTAGCGGATTCTGATGCTGAGCGACTTGAGCAATCTCTTCGAGGTTGGTTAGGGTTGTAGTGCAGCTATACAGTATAATATTTCCTGTTTGTCGGGTTTCGCATAAGGAGGGCGATAGCTTATTATTTGATACTCTCAACCTCTATTGTGTTACTTGCGTAAGCCCTAAAGTAATCCATGTCGCACAAAAAGTTTGCGAAAAAAATCTTCTACAACTTGCTTTCCGGGATCTCCTTGTAGCTCGTAACCACCAAAACGATACACTTCATATCCGCTCAACTTTAATTCACGATCGGCTGCAACCATCTCAGCATAAAGCCGAGGACTTGCTGTGTCCTTATTTGCATAATGCTGCTTACCATCAACTTCAATAACCACGCGCTGTGAGTTAGGTAATAGTAAGAGAAAATCCATACGCTGTCGGGGTAGCACTTTCTGCCCATTGCGCTCACTAACTGTATAGGGGTCATAGTGCAAATAAATTTGAGGGATTAAAGCTGGTGGTTCCTGCATCAATGGATGGATTCTTTGAAAATAGCTATTAAACAATAAACGTTCAGGCTCAGACTCAAGTGAGTCAGATAATCGCTCACGTAAAGATTTCTCCGTTTCACTACTAATAGGATCTGTGTTAGTGAGTGCTGCCCACCATTGGACTAAATTAGACCAGGATAAACCTGATGATGGTACTGATTCTTCATAAACTAAGCAGTTTTTTTCATTTCGAGTAATCCGAATATCATTATTCACAGCATCAACCAAGACAATCTCTGGCTTATGCCCGTTTGAAGCAAATATCAAATTCTTAACTCGACTAGGTACACCTCCTTGTAGCCTAGTAGCTTTATAAACTGGACAACCAGACATCTGCTCTGTTGCATTTAGTCGATATCCATCATGGACTAAGTATGAATTGATGAGCTCAGCGTACTCCGCTTGAGTCTCAGAAGCTCGAACAATAGGGTGTATTACCTGCTCTAGGAAATGTAAAAAACGCTGATCTGGTAATTGAAGAATATCAAGACACCTGAAGAATAAATAGTCTTCCTCCCAATCATTGTTATTTACCATGTGTTGCCAGATATCACCAGCAGCATTTTCAAATCGACTATCTGTAGAGGGCATTTCTGACAAGTTCCAAGTCAGGTTTAAAAAATCAAAAAGTTCAAGCCTACCATAGATGTTCTTTCGTAAGAGAGCTTCAATAATATTTCGTCTAGTTAGTTCAGTAATCCGCATAATTCTAGCGAGTGAATTTACAAAATATTTTATTATAACAAGTATAAAAATCAGCTCTCTATTAAAAAAAATTATACAATACTTGGAAAAGTCGGTTTTACGATTAGCATCCTTACTGTTTGAGCGCTGAGGAGTGCCGTTAATCCCGCCATCAACTATTGCATTTGGGGTGGCCAGTGGAGCCCACTGACGATACCCCAGAGGACTAGAATTACCAGCATTGCCTTGAGCAGGCGATCGCCATAAATACGGACATCATTACTTGATCGATAAGTGCTGGTTCGCACTGTATTCGCTACACCCTTGCCACCGTTAATCATTAATTAGAGATATTTTACCAATAAACCCGATACAAACAGCGGCGCGATCGCACTTTTTCAAGCAACAGCAAGCTCGATCGCCCTTGAATCCCATTTCGATATCTTGTCGGGCGAGCCGCTGCCCGCCCTACGCGAGATCCCTTTACTTCACAGCAAGCTCGATCGCACCCCCAACCAACTGCTCGTAATCCGCCAACAACCACGGAGGCAAACAAGTATTCGCATCTTGAACCCGCAACTGTCCAGGGCGACAATACAGCATCGCCGCCAACAAATTATTTACAGCTTTAGGCGCTCCAAACCCTTTACTCAACTCAACAACCAACGAGTTAAAAAACTCGCGCTCGCTCTCATGCAGCGGCTCGTTAATAAACCCACTGCCCAACATTGCTTTGTAACCCTTACCAAAATCGCTCCGGTACAAAACTTCTACTTGTTCGCCGGAAACGCTCAGCCACAAATCGGCAATTTGCTTGCGAATATGCCGCAGATCTGCTATTACCAATTCAGCCGTCGGGTCGATTTCATAGAGATTGACGGCAGCAATTAATTGATTGAGAAACTGTGGCAGATAATTTTGTTTGACAAGTGGTTGTTCTGTTGTCGTAAATGCGCTTTCAAACACCTTTTCGTAATCTTCAACCAACCACTGCGGCAAGCGGGTGCGAGCATCGGGAACCCGCATTTTTCCGGGTACAAAATACAGCATCGCCCCCAGCAGAGCATTGATAGCTTGAGGCTGCACCAACCCTTTGCTAATTTCGGTCAATTTATGCAAAAACTGCTGTTCGGCTTCCGTCATCGATTCTGCTTGCAAGCCGCAGCTAAGTATTGCTTGATATCCCTTGCGAACCTCTCCTCGGTATAAAGTTTCGAGTTTCTCTGAAGGAACAGTCAGCCAAAAATCAGCCATTTGTTTTCTGATTTGGCGAAGTTCCAAAACAACAGATTCGTCTGACGGATCGATGCGGTAAAGATTGACGCATCCTAACAGTTGATTGGCAAATTGTGGCGATTGAATGTATTGAGCTAGCAAGTCAGAAGTTGACTCAGAATTGACGGTGGCTTCCGTCTCAAAAACTTGTTCGTAATCCACAATTAACCAGTGTGGCAAACGGTTGCGAGCGTCGGGAATTCGCATGGTTTCCGGCGGGAAATACAGCATCGCCGCCAGCAAGGCGTTGACAGCTTTGGGATGCACTAATCCTTTGCTAATCTGGGTTAATTGCTGCAAAAACATTTGTTCGCTTTCCATCATCGCTTGACGTTGAAAGCCGCTCTTGAGCAGGATTTTATAGCTGTTACCTGAAGCGCTTTTGTAGGCGGTTTCGAGGTTTTCGGCGGGAACGTTCAGCCAAAAATCAGCGATTTGTTTGCGGATTTGACGCAGTTCGGATATTGCTGAGATGTTTGATGAGTTTCTCTGATAAAGGTTAACGGTGTTCGAGAGAATCTCGTCAAAATCTGGCTGCTTGGGAATGCTATCCTGTAAGTTGCGCGATGCTTCCAGGTGGCTGGTTTGCCAGTTGCCAAAGAGTTCTTGGAATAATTTGCCGATCGCCCCAGAGTATGCCACACTGTCAAAACAGCGCGGATTGCCTTGCATTTTCTGCTGAATTTCCTGGCGTTTTTGCTGCCGCAATTGCGGGTTAGTGCCGAGGGTAACGGCTAGCTGAATGTAAGATGCTTCGTCATACGCAATTAAATCAGACATTTGCAGTTCCCGCAGCATCGCCGAACCTTGGCGGAACCGCAAAGCATTTCCTTCCACAACCACCGCCGGCAATCCTACTTGCAAAGGATCAATTAACGATGTTGCCCCAGCATAAGGATAGGAATCGAGATAAACATCTGCTAGCTGCAAAAATTCTTTCACATCCGCGCGACTAGGCAGTTGTTTTACGAACCGCAAGCGGTTGTTATTGACGCCGTATTTAGCGCAGACAGCGTTCAGATTGTTAACAAAAGGTGTGGCCGGATAAGTGCGAGTCCAAGCCGGCCCGAAGGGATATAAAATCAAGATTGAATCGGGTACAGCAGCTAGAATCTTTACCCAACTCTCCCTCAACTCCGGCAGAATTTTGTAGAAGTTGGCGCCGGAGATAAAAACTGTTGTATTGTCGGAAATCCCCAGACTTTGGCGGGTAGGTTTAACTGTAGCAACTTCCGATTCTGTTGCGTATGTGAAACAAAAACCGCTGCCTTCGAGAACAGCCAACTGTTCGCGATATTGTTCTTGATAACTAGCATCCGGCGCGGTAAATTGACCTGCGATGTAGTAATCCATGTGCCGGATTCCCGTGGTAGTCGGGGAACAGAAAGATGTAGTTTGTACCCGCGCTAAACGGTGGATTGCTAGTGAAGTCAGCGGTTTGTTAATAGCTGTTAAATTCGTACCGAAAAACAGGATATCTAAGTCGTCGGCGCGGATTGTTTGGACTTGCGATGCAAAGTCTTTCGGGAGTGAAACCAGTTTGTCGGCGCGACTTTGGCAGTATTGTTCTAATCGGTGGCCGCTGGTGTTGAGCGCGTACAGGTAAATCTCGAACTCGTTGCGGTTTAAATGCTCGAAAACCGGGATGGTAGCGAAGGTTTCGGTTTGCGGCGCGAAATGGTCGTTGATGATGCCGACGCGGATTTTTGTCCGATTTGGCGATCGCGACGGGAAGATACAATCAATTGAACAGCCGCGATTTTTGAGCGAAAACTCAATAATTTCCGCCCGTTTGGTGTAAATATCGCGTAGGTTTGCCGTGGTAAAGTACAGCGGGATAAAGTTCGCAACTTGCGCGAACAACAAAGCAATATTCTGCCACAGTGGCGACTCGGCATTTTTGAACAAATTAGTATGTAAGTAATCAATCCAGCCTTGGATGAATTGATAGTAAGTGTCTGCTTCTCCTCTGGTTTGAAATACGTTCGGACAAGTAAACATGAATTTGAGATATTCGTTGGCGAACCAATTAGGCACTGTAGCGCGATCGTACTTGAGCGGCAATTGGTCTGCCCGTCGGTACAGCATGGCTGCGAGCAGGTAATTGATGGCTTTTGGCTCGTTAAATCCTTTCGCCACATTTGCGACTAATTCGCTCACAAAAGTCTCTTCTGTATCCGTTAGCGGTTCATATCTAATGTCGCTGGCCAGCAGCGCTTGGTGCTGTTTGCCGACATCGCCTGCAAAGGCACTTGCAACTTGTTCGGCTGGTAAATTAAGCCAGATATCAGCAATTTGTTTGCGGGTAGGTTGACTGTTGACCGAAGCTGATTCGTTACTTGAGTCTTTTTGTTGCTGATTGACTGAGCTTGAAAATCCGGTAGAAGGTTGATGAGATTCACCAAGCAATAGTAGTGAAACTAATGCCTCTTTTAGTTGGGCAGATTGACTGCACTTTAGTCCCTCTCGAATTTGAGCGATCGCACCCTCCGAGTCTCCGTCTGTCAGGAGTTTCTTGGCTGTATTTAAGGCATACAAAGCATAATGTTCTCTGGCTTGATTCGATAACTTATCTGCGATCGCGCTTGGCAAGTAGGATTGAGAAATCTCGATCGATCTTCGCACGTCAGCTATTAGTCCGCCTGATTTGAGCAAGCGAGTATTGTCTGACGAAGAATGTTGGCGATACCAAGCTAGCGGTTCAGGTTCGTACCAAATCGGATAATGCACTGCAATTCGCTTCCACATCTCCCAATCAGAAGCAGCACCAGCTTGAGGGCAGAAACCGCCCAGATTTTCGTAAACGCTGCGTTTAACTGCAATAGGAGAAGCTTGCAGCCGACACATAACAATAATCTGTTCTAACCAATCACTAAGTATCCCTGGAGTTTCTCTTTCTAACCAAGATACCCAACGCTGATTTCCTGCTTCGTCTGTATAAATGTGGCGGCAAAAAGCTGCACCAACGCTCGGTTCTTTTTCTATACCTTCTCGCAAGCGGCTGTAAAAACCAGGTAATACAACATCGTCGTCGTGCAAAATATGAACCCACTGACCCTGCGATCGTTGAATGCAGAGATTAAAGATAGCAGTTTGGCCGATATCTTGCTCTGGATGTCGATAAAAATTAACTCGTCCACCACCTACAGCTTTAACAATTGCCTCCATTTCATCTTGGATAGATTGGTTCGAGCAATCGTTAACAACTTCAATCTGCATTTCCTCAGAACTTGGAGCCTGTTGCAAGACGCTTTTTAACGCTTGCTCTAAATATTTTACCCGGTTGTATGTCGGAATCATTACAGACCAAAAAGGTCGGCAAATATTGGTAGGGACAGGGTTAATTTCGGGAAACCCTGTGGATAGAGTCTGAACTGCACCAGGGATGGTACTCTTTTCGGGCGATCGCTTTGAACTGAGTGCAGTAGCAGTTTGCATCAAGGCTGCTTCCATAGTATTAGCCATTTTTGACCAAGAAAATTGTTTGGAGCGTTCTAAACCGGCCGCAATCAGGGCTGAGCGAATTTCAGGCTTTTGGACTTCGCCCAGAGCCTTCACGAGCCCGCCAACGTCATTGTAATTGACATATAGCGCTGCCGATCCTGCTACTTCGGGAATAGACGCATTTGGGCAAGTAATAGTTGGACACCCGCAGGCCATTGCCTCAAGTACGGGGAGTCCAAAGCCTTCATAGGCGGAAGGATAAACAAATGCTACAGCGCCCGAATAAGCACACCTCAACTGCTCGTCGCTCAGCCTCAAGAGGTGAACCTTAGTTTCTTTGCTGTACGCTTTCAACTCCTCTTCTAAAGTAGGAACACCCCCAGTACAAACTATCTCAAATTCACTGCTGCTGTGAAATTGGGAAAATGCTTTAAAAAACAATAGTCCGTTTTTATAGCCCTTCCAGCCAATTCGCTCCCCAACTAAGAGAAAGTAGGGCTTTGCTATACCAAACTCATACTTAAAGACCTCAATTTCTGCGGGACTAGCAGGCGAAAAATTATTTTTAATTCCACAGTGAGCGACCGTTATGGAAGCGGGAGCAATGTGCGGAAAAAACCTTACTAAATCGCGTGATGTATTTTCGGAAATCGTGATGTATGCCGATGCGTGGCGGATGGCAGTATGCTTTTCTATCCACAGGTGATTATCTAAATCCTGTCCCACTACCTCTGGAATCATGTCATATCCCATGAAAATAGAGGGCGTTGATACGGGCGTAGTGTAATAGGTGGAGATAAACAAATCTGCCCTTTCTTCATCGCAGATTTGCTGTAGCATTTGGCGTTCTGCATCGCTTTTCGCGTAGTTGTATGGCGGCACAGTTCGATACTGAATGCCTGGAATTTTAGGAGCAGTTCCAGCGCGATCGAGAACTATGATATGTTTAGCAAAACCATTAGCAGCCCATTCTCCCAGCACCGATTTCCAGACGCTAGCTATTCCTGTATTATTTAACTGGAAAAATACGCCGTCTACAATAAAAATTGGTTTGACAACCGATGGGAGGCGCTGAGCAGTTTCAATCATCTGTTTCAGGCGTTCCACTAACACCTGTCTCGAAAAATTTTTAGCAATAGTCTCCCGCGCCGCCTGTCCCAATTGGCGGCAGAGCTGCGGATTGCGAAATAGTTGAATTGTATACTCAGCAAATTCTGCCGCATTGTTAGCAATCAAGCCATTGACGCCGTGTTCAATGGGAGAGCTGTGCGCCACATTTCGCAAGACAATAACTGGTAAGCCGTGCGCCATTGCTTCTACAATTTTCACCTGCTGTCCTGTACCGCCAATCAGCGGACACAAGGCGAATCGGCTTTCTGTATACAATGGCTTGAGATCGGGAACGAAGCCTAGTAACTGAACTCCTTCCAGTGCAACCAAACGCTTGCAACCAGTGCCTACCACTTGTAGGCTAAATTCTGGAAGTTGCGATCGCACCAGAGGCAACACCTTGGCGGCAAAATACAAGTACCCTTGCACGTTAAAAGGGTTGTCTCCAATTGCAAACAGCGGAACACCTGTATAACTATTGTTCAGTGACTCCGCAGCAAACGTCATCGGAATGTACTCAACTTGAGTTCGATGCGCGTGTTTTCGCATAGCCTGTGCTTCGCGGGGAGCAATGGCGATCGCGCAATCATATTCGTCAAAAATCGCATACTCGTCAGCATCAGCATCAAGCTGTAGCTGAGAATAAAAATCCTCTTCTAATACTTTCGGATTTATTTGGTGTGGAGCGATCGGACTATTGCCAATATAGCGCCCTACAGCTTGCCGCATTTTAAAATTGAGAGTAAACAAATCGATCGTATCTATAATCGTGACTGCTGACTTAAACTCATCACCAATTGCCAGTTTTCCCCAAAGCGAGTAATTGGTTACAACAACCTGTGGCAACAAAGCGGCAAAAACCTGGCGAAAACTGTCGCGCAATCCCGGCGGAGTATAAATTTCCCAGTTGAAAGCACCTCGACTGCGAGCGTTGATTTGCGCCATATATTGTCGATCGGCTTGGCTGCAGGGAGCAACCACAACTTTCACGCCAAATTTATTTTGCAAGTCATTAATGCTGCTAGCTTCCCAAGGATTATCTGCAAACGCGGGATAACTGAACAGGGTAATGTCGTACCCCAATTCTTTGAGCGCCTCCAGCATTTCCATACATCTTTTGTGAGCGCCTGTTTGGGGAGGATAAGGATTGTGCGGGAAAAAGACCAGAGCTTTTTTATCTTTGCTTTCCTCAGCAGCGTTGCCCGCACTTACTTCTTGCAATAGAGATAAATTCCTCTCTCTGGGAGCGCTCTTGGGCTTGGTGAGCATTGCTACAAACCGAACATAACAAGATTCATCGACTTGTTGAGCATTTTTAATTCTGTAAATTTTGAGGCTAATACCATTTAAGTTATTAGCAATTCTCGCAATCAAATGTTCGGGATCGTAGAATCGACCGTGACGATTTTGCCAGCCTGATGCACAGTAAATTACAGCATCGTCTTCAAATTTAACTCCTTGCGACACTGAAATCACAGGATCGGTCTGAATCGCGTACTCTTCAGCAAGATAAAGAGGCAAAATACAAACAGCACCTCCTGGCTTTAGGATGCGAGCTGCTTCCTGCACAAAGCCAATGTCTGAATCGCCTTCAAAATGCTCAAACGAGCAGTGGAGGGCCATTTTTGTAGCAAATTCATTCGGTACCGGCATATTGGCCGCATCCCCCCCAATTGTTTCTCCATTCAATCCAGGTGGGTAATCAAGGTATTGTCGATATACCTTTGTTCCAAAAAGTCGATTATATATTGCTGGGACTGGGCTGCGCTGGCTAGCAATATCAATGTATATGTCATCGCTATTCAATTGCAATAGCTGCGCTGCTATGTAGTGTTCTAAAGATTTTTCATGGATATTTGAAAGATAGTAGTGCGGGAAATCTTCTCGATAACGTGCAGCTTGAAAATATCGCTGATATTCTGCTACATCAATCTCGTAATCTTCTAACTGAATTCCTAACTGGCGGAGCCGTTGAGAAATATTCTCTTCTGTGCCGACATCATAGGATATAGCTGTTCTTTTCTTCGGTTCTCGAATCCGAGCATAATAGGCATCAAACTCTGAAGTTAGCAGAGAAACTTGTGTAGGTATCATAGTTATTTCATGGTAAATTTTAGGCTCTATTTCTTTGCGGAGTTCCAGCGCGAACACGCCTTCGATGAACTCGCGCAGTTGTTGAGGCGAGGCCGGGATTTCAGGTGGTGACTGATGTTCTTTAAAAATGCGCGATCGCCAGTCCAAGTTTTGAAAACATAAAGTCTCAATAAATTCCTTCCGAATCCTACACTTGGTTACTTCCTCCAGCTTTGAATCAAGTACAACTTTTAGTAGCTCCCGTGCTAAAAAGGTATAAGGCTGTTCTGGTTCTCGATCGCATTGAAGCGGATCGATATCCTTCATGTATTCCTGAGCTTCCTTGGGCTTTTCTGGGATGCGGTAATAAAATAACCTTTCGGGAACTTTAACAAATTCGCCCAACAGCAATAATTCCAATAATAAAATTACATCAGTACCATATTTTTCAAGGAATAAGTTTGTTTTTTTTAAACTCTCTGAGCGAATGACACCGTAAATTGCGAACCAACCAACACGCGAGATGAGCTGATGCACTCGCTCTGAAAGAGTCATCCCTAAAGTTTCTAAATTCCGAAACGATAGAGTCCAATCATATCTGACGCTACCCTCTTCATTAAGGAACGTAATTTCGCTGCAACAAAGGACTGCGGAATGATTATCCTCTAGCTGGGCTACGCACCTGCTGATATAGGTTTTCTCCCACAAATCATCGTGGGCTGCCCACATAAAGTATTTGCCCAATGACTGTTGAAAGGTGCGGTTAAAGTTCTTTGCTGAACCTAAGTTAGTAGCATTTCTGTAATAGTGAATATTTTGATATATAGCTGCATACTCCTGACAAATCTGAGGGGTTCTATCGGTAGAGGCATTATCTGATATAATAATCTTAAAATTTTCATAATCCTGTGCTAAAAGGGAATCTAGGGCAAGCCTTATGTAACGCTCGCCATTGTAAACTGGCATCCCAATGCTCACTAGGGGTTTGTTGTCAACCATGCTTAGTTACTCTACTGTGTGGTTCAAGGAGTTATTGGAAAAAATGGGATATCGCCCTTGGACTTCAGGCGAGGAATGAGCTTACTCGATTTATACGTCGGAGCTAGCCGCCAAACAGAAATATTTGGAGCTGAATTTACTCCTAAGCTAGTTTTTTTCAGCAAATAGCACAATTAATATCATATTGCTGATACTTTTAATCCAGACCATCTCCGACAACCTGAGAGAATCCAAATATAGCACACTCATCAGACACGTCTGAGAGTATGGTGGTATCCCACAAAGCTTTAAGGAAAATCCCTAAAGCGCCATTAAAATCACGGGGTATTTCACGAACACAATTGGGGCATTTAAAAGTTTTAGAGCCACCCAACTTTTTATGAATATGACCACATTTTGTACAAGTTTTGGAGGTATATTCCTCAGTTACTCTAACCAATCTCGAACCGTAACGATTACAGAGATGCTCTAAGGTTTGTGAGAACTGATAGAAAGCCCAAGTCATCATTGCTCTTGCCGACTTAGAATTAAGTTGGCGACTTCCTCTTGCCACCATCTCAGAAGTCTCAAAGTGTGGCAAGTAAATGACATCGTAATTACGCGCCAAGTAACTTCCTACTTGTTTGTGAGCTTCTGAGCGCAAGTTTTTGATTTTAGTTCTTATTTTCTCCATTGCTTGCTTTAGTCGGTAACGCAATCGGGAAAATACCGAACCTTTCAATTTGTCACGCTTGGATTGAATTTTATCTAAATGCTGACACAATCTAGCAATTCGTCCCAAGTCATGTTTCCCAAATTCAGTGAAATAATTGCCATCAAACCCGGTCAAAAAACAGCGCAGTCCTGGATCGAGTGCGATGGTCTTGCCACCATTTCTCGATGCTGGAACGTCCATCTCTACAGGCATATTCACAAACCAACGTCCTTTATTGTAAGTGACTTCTACAGCTTTGTCGTAATTGATTAAGCAAAAATCTTGCCCAGTCCAAAGAGGTTTTTCTAAACCCTTGCTAGCGTTAGCCATGAGATGACCGTTCTTATAATCACCCGGGTCAAACTGAATGGTCTGTTTTTGGGATCGAATCGACCTGAATTTGGCTAGTCTTAGTCCAGCTAAAGGATTGATTTTCGCCTTTTTCCCTTTACCTATGTGAGTTGGTTGTTTGTCAGTTTTCTTCCAAGCTGTATAAGCCTCGAAGAGGGCGTTATCTAAGCCATGAGCTATTCCTAGCTCTTTGCACCATTCAGGGATTATCTCGTAACCCAAAGTTTTACAGAAACTCCGAAATGCTTGCTTCCCAGAAGTTTTCAAAACTGGCTGATTAGTCTTTTTGTCAACAGTGTAATAGGTAAACTTTCCTTGATGTTGGTTGAGGTAAGAAATTGCGTTATTGTAAACTTTGCGATTGGCATGAATTCTCAACATCCAGATTTTCTTGGTTTCCCCCTTTGGGTACACTCGGTAGGTCAGAGTCTTCAATGATTTGCTTTTTGTACTTTCTGAGTCCGTACAATCGACAACTGAAGACATGGATGATTGCGAGTATGTCTTGAACCCTTTCTCTTTCTGGACTAAGTGTGCAATTGTTGAGAACCAGAATTTTACATCCGCCCCGCCCCGCAAACCATGAGATAAGATCGAACCCGAATCGACACAATTTATCTTTTGAGGCAATGACAACCATTCCGATGTCGCCTGTGTAAATGTGTTCCAGTAGGGCGATAAGACCTTTCCGTTTGAAATTGAGGCCGCTCCCGATGTCTTGGATAATTTCACATCCGGGGTAGCGAGACAGAAGAAAGTCAGTCTGTCGTAGAAGGTCGGCTTTTTGACTTCGACTGCTAACTCTGGCGTAGAGGATGGTTGGTTTAGTAGATGGAATATTGACAACTGAGTCACAGTCGTATCGTCGCTGTCCTGATGGTGTTCTGTACGCTTTGATTTTCCCTTCTTTTTCCCACCGCTCAAGGGTTTTTGAACATACTCCAAGTCGTTGAATAGCAATTCTTGGTGGTACATATTTGGCCATATTAGGTTTATTTTACGTGAACCACTCTCTCCTACACCGATTATCTGACTTATTAGGGAAATGTCTAAGAAAATATCGTCCTAGGGATTACTCTACTCTATCTCAGTCATCGGCATATTCGGAGAGCGAGGATTTGGATATATTTGCAACCCTCTGGGATCGACAATCAAATCGAGCGTCTCCATCACAATAGCACCGAGTAAAGCATACTTTTTCCCAGGTTGGACGAGATCCCTTCAAACCAACCTTTCCTACCGCACACTTCCACTTCCACCCCACCAACAATATCTCTTTGGGCCGTCTCCTCGTTAGCATACTTAACTATCTGCTTCCTAATCTTAGGGAAGTTAAACTGTGCAGCAGTTGATTCTGGCAAAACCAACATCGTCGCTCCTGTATCTACTTTTGCCTCCAGTTCCACTATCTCGCTGTCAGTCAAAAAATTTCTAATTTTTAAGGTAGTGTAGGTAATTCCCATCGCTGCTCACTGCTTGGTTTCTACTAGATTAACTGAAAATTGCCCGCCGATCGCCGAAAACCTTGTGGGCTAGGGGGCGCCAAGTCTTGACAAAAATCATTTAATATTGTATCGATAACAGCAAATTCACAGACCGATGAGAAGTTCTGTTCCCGCGACCTCAGACCGCCACAGCATGGCCGGGATTCCTCACCACACAAAAACAAGTTACAATTACGTTAAGATTGATGAACATAAATAAAAATTCCCAAATCACAGGGACTAAAAATTAGGAGGATCGACCTCGGTGAATAAACGGTGGAGAAACGCTGGCCTGTACGCACTGCTGGCTATTGTAGTCATTGCCTTAGCAACGGCTTTTTTTGACAAACAGCCCCCAAGCCGCGAAGTTTGGAAGTACAGTCAATTCATTCAGGAAGTCGAAGGCAAGAGAGTAGACAAAATAAATATCAGTTCCGATCGCAGCAAAGCCCTGGTCACAGCCCAGGACGGCAACAAGGTACTCGTTAACCTGCCCAACGACCCCGAACTGATCAACATCCTGACCAAGAATAACGTAGATATTTCAGTTCTGCCCCAAAGCGACGAAGGCTTCTGGGTAAAAGCCCTCAGCAGCCTGTTCTTCCCAATTCTGCTTTTGGTCGGACTGTTTTTCCTGGTGCGGCGCGCGCAAAACGGGCCCGGCAACCAAGCCATGAACTTCGGCAAATCCAAAGCTAGAGTCCAAATGGAGCCACAAACTCAGGTGACTTTCGGCGACGTGGCCGGCATCGAACAAGCCAAGCTAGAGCTCGCAGAAGTCGTGGACTTCCTGAAAAATGCAGACCGCTTCACCGCAGTCGGAGCAAAAATCCCCAAAGGCGTGCTGCTGGTGGGCCCTCCCGGAACAGGCAAAACCCTGCTGGCAAAAGCAGTGGCTGGAGAAGCCGGCGTTCCCTTCTTCTCGATTTCCGGTTCAGAATTTGTGGAAATGTTCGTGGGTGTCGGTGCTTCCCGCGTCCGCGACTTGTTTGAACAAGCTAAATCGAACGCTCCGTGTATCGTATTTATCGATGAAATTGACGCAGTAGGCCGCCAGCGGGGCGCTGGTTTGGGCGGTGGTAACGACGAACGGGAACAAACCCTGAACCAGTTGCTGACGGAAATGGACGGCTTTGAGGGCAATACTGGCATCATTTTAATTGCTGCCACGAACCGCCCCGACGTGCTCGATGCCGCGCTGCTGCGTCCGGGTCGCTTCGATCGCCAAGTTGTAGTCGATCGCCCCGACTTCGGAGGCCGCCTAGAAATTCTCAACGTTCACGCCCGCGGCAAAACTTTGTCAAAAGACGTGGACTTGGAAAAAATCGCCCGCCGGACACCCGGTTTCACCGGTGCGGATTTGTCCAACCTACTCAACGAAGCAGCAATTTTAGCCGCCCGCCGCAACTTGACCGAAGTCTCGATGGATGAAGTCAACGATGCGATCGACCGCGTGCTCGCAGGCCCGGAAAAGAAAGACCGCGTGATGAGCGAAAAGCGCAAAACCTTAGTAGCTTACCACGAAGCAGGTCACGCTTTAGTCGGCGCGCTGATGCCCGATTATGACCCCGTGCAGAAAATTAGCATTATCCCCCGCGGCCGCGCTGGCGGTTTGACTTGGTTCACACCCAGCGAAGATCGGATGGATTCTGGCTTGTATTCTCGGTCTTACTTGCAAAATCAAATGGCGGTAGCTTTGGGCGGCCGCATTGCTGAAGAAATTGTCTTCGGCGAGGAAGAAGTAACGACTGGGGCGTCGAACGACTTGCAGCAAGTGGCAAGAGTAGCGCGGCAAATGGTGACTCGCTTCGGAATGAGCGATCGGCTAGGCCCTGTAGCTCTCGGTCGCCAACAAGGCAATATGTTCATGGGTCGCGATATCATGGCTGAACGGGATTTCTCTGAAGAAACCGCAGCGACGATCGACGATGAAGTGCGTTTGTTGGTAGAACAAGCTTACCGTCGCGCTAAAGATGTACTCGTCGGCAACCGCCACGTCCTTAATGCTTTGGCAGATATGCTAGTTGAAAAGGAAACTGTGGATGCTGATGAATTGCAAAATTTGTTAGCTAATAGCGATGTGAAAATGGCGACGATCGCCTAATCAATTTTGGATTGGGGATTTTGGATTTTAGATTAAATCTAAAGTTTGAAATCAATAATTGGGGTGATTCTGGGATTGTCTGGAATCGCCCCGATTTTTTTATGGGTTAAGTGCGAGCGATTTTAGATTTTAAATTTGGGATTTTAGATTTAATCTAAAGAATGATATTATTTCCGGTCGCTTCGCCCGAAATCAGGTAGGGGCGGGTTCACCAATAATATCGGCCAATAATTGACAATCTCAAAAACCCGCCCGGCCGGGATATTATGGTCAATCGATCGGACATGATATCAGACATTCAGCATACCTTTTTCCAGCAGCTAGCGCTTAACTTCTTCCCAGGGAACTCTTGGTTCATCTTTTCTAGATTCAATAATCAGACAGTCGTAAACATCCTCCCAGATAAGCTGTCACGCATTTAAATTGCATATTCAGGGCGGGCTAGACGGCCCACCCCACAAAGCTTAGATTATTTTTTGACATTCAATTAAAATGCACAACAGCTTATCGTCTGGGTACTGGAAGTCAAGCAGCACCACGACTTTTTAGCCTTGAGACTCAACTAATATCAAATCCGTTGGCATCGTCCTGTATTCATCTCTCTCTTCCCTTTCTCTGTATCCTCTGTGTCAAGAGCGGTTTCATCATTCCGATACAACAGGAATTGATATAAAAACAGAAAGTCTGTCGGTTCGCCGCATTCAGCCAGCACGTCAGCTCAAAAATCTCTGTGGTTTTTGAGGTCAACAATTGCAGCGGTTTTGTTGCCTAGGTTGTCCGTTAAAAATTGAACGCCGCACATATTGTAATTTGCCATATATCGAAGTTAGCAACCTGTATTAAAATTATAGGCGAGTCAGAATGATATGAGTTTCAAATTTGGGATCTGCCCAATTTAAAATCCTTCGACTGAGCACGCCGAATTCTAAAATCTAAAATCTAAAATCTAAAATTGTATGAATCATCAATCTTGGTTGACACTACTAAAAAAACACCGCGCGATCGCCGTCATTCGTTCCTCCGAAAAAGAACTCGCTCGGCAGATGGCATCATCGGTAGCAGCAGGCGGAATCCAATTTATTGAAATTACTTGGAATACCCACAAAGCTGCTGAATTAATTGCCGAACTCCGATCCGAATTCCCAACTTTTAGTATTGGAACCGGCACTTTATTAAACTTAGAACAGTTGCAGCAAGCAATAGACTGCGGCGCTCAATTTCTGTTTACTCCGCACACCGATGTAGCGATGATTAAAACAGCAGTTGACGCCGGAGTGCCGATCGTCCCAGGTGCTTTTTCTCCCACGGAAATTGTAACCGCGTGGCAAGCAGGCGCTACCTGCGTTAAAGTGTTTCCGATATCGGCTTTGGGAGGCGCGGCTTACCTGAAAAGCCTGCAAGGCCCCCTGGGAAACATTCCTTTAATTCCCACTGGCGGGGTGACGCTGGAAAATGCGAAAGTATTTATTGACGCCGGGGCGATCGCCGTTGGTTTAGCCGGAGAGTTATTTCCTAAACACTTAGTGGAAAATGGAGATTGGCGGGCGATCGTCCAAATTGCACGAGATATTACCCAAAACTTAACAACTTGTTAAGCCCTGTTTCCCAATCCAACATTTCAAATCTACAATCTAAAATAGGACAAGCCCATCTAAAATCTAAAATCTAAAATCTAAAATAGTACGAGGTGTAAGGAATGAACAGGATTATTAACTCAACTTACTTCCGTCGCGCTGGAACTTTCTGTGCCGGCTGCGCCCTCACTTTTGCTACATTCTGCGGCGGTTCAATGACCGCATTTGCCAGCGAACAGCACAACACAATTGCCAATAAAATTATGCAGTTGCAGCAATCCAGCGAACGCTGGATTGAAATAGATTTGTCAAGACAAAGGTTAATAGCTTGGGAAGGAAATACACCCGTTTACGCGGTGATTATTTCCAGCGGCAAATCAGCGACTCCCACCCGCACGGGAACCTTTGCCGTTGAAACCAAACACCGCGTTACGAGAATGACTGGGCCGGACTACGACGTGCCCGACGTTCCCTATACAATGTATTACGACGGAGGCATGGCAATTCACGGCGCTTACTGGCACAATTTGTTTGGCAATCCCGTTACTCATGGCTGCACCAATGTAGCTGTCAATCACGCTAAATGGCTATTTGAATGGGCCTCGGTGGGAACACCCGTGGTGGTGCACAAATCTCAGGTTTAGGGAATTGGGAATTGGGCATCGGGCATGGGGCATAGTCGAACATTATTAGAACTTATGCACCGGTGGTCAGAAACCGGGTTTTTTTGCGAAATACTGCGTTACAGCCCTAGATTCGGTCAAACACTCGGTTTCTTCGATCGGAGTTCATCAGTTCGGGTTTTTTTAGCTTGCTTACTTCATTACTGCCTTCAAGCACAATCCCAATTATATAAAACCTCACTAAAATCTAATTCTCTGAGTGCTGATTCATCAATAAAAAAGTTACCTACACCAGTGTCTCCCCACATGATATCTACTGTCTCATTGCAATCGGTATCCATTTGCAATAAAAGAATGTCTAGCTTGTGTTTTTGCTCGGAGTTACTACGATATTTTCTTACGTCCTCTTGTGTAAAATCAGGATAACCACCTATTTTATGACCAACGGATTGCGATATTTCTAGGTACTCATCCCAAATTTCCTGGTTCATAAATAACTCATGGATTTCCCCGCCTAAAAGTTCGGTAAATTGGTAGTCATTGGTACTAATCGGCGCATATTTTTTAGTAAATTGCAAGTTGCAGCAGCCATGCACGGGAAAATATTCTGGTTCCGGCAAAAAATCATAATTGGTAATAATGTTTTCAACTTGGAAGTCGGGCTGAGGAAAATAGATTATTTTGAATTTGTCTTCGATTGTATGATTATCTGCATTAGCAGAATTGTCCAAATTTAAACCATATAGGTCATCGTCAGCTATATAGAACTGCAAAATTCCCCGATCGGGAAAACCATCTAAAGGCGGTATTTCATCAAAGTTGAGTTGCGCTAGCAAAAATAAATATTTACCGTCAGGAGTTTTTGGATACTCAAAGCTTTTAGGTAAATAAGGCAATCCCCCAAATTTACTCTGCCACCAATTAACCTCATCATTATTCTGGGTTTGAATTTCGATGTAAGGTTTAATGGTAGCTTCGATTCTGCAGCGATAGTTTTCTAGTTCGGGAGAGAGTGGAAATTCTAGTTTGTAGTTCATCTGCTTTTAACAATTTTTTTTTTAACGCAATCAGTAGGGTGCACCGAAGCGCACCTTACCTGTAAAACCTATTCCTAACTTAGCTGCACCACGGGTTTATCCTCTAACAAAGTTTCATTTGTCAGCAAATCTTCCACGGTAATTCGCAAAAACCTTTGTTCGTCAACGCGGAACAAAACTTTTATGCGATCGCTCCCTGGATACCCAGGCGGCGTCAATTGAGCGATACTGCGGGCTCCTTCTTTATCATTTAGAGGCTGTACCGATGTTTGACCCGCGAGTTGGCGAGTAATTAGCCTGTCGCCGTCAAAATATATCTCCGTGCCGCCAGTTTCCGCTCCCAATTCGCCGATAATTAATTCTATACTTGGCTGATTTTCTAAAGAAGCCCCCAAGACTAATTCTACCGGTTCGCTCATCGGATAAGACTGGCCCGATTTAATTAAACTGTGCCAACTGTGGCAATTGTCGCGGCGGTTCCAGTAGCGAATGCCGTAACTGTGATAGAGAAAATCTTTGATTTCTATGCCTTGACTCAGTTGCAGAGCACCTTGCGCGATCGCCTCAAAGGGTTTGTCGCAGCGAATTTTTGCCGACTCGAAATATTGCTGCACCCAACTCTGAACAGCGGGAATTTGGACAGTACCGCCAACTAGCAAAACTGCGTCGATGTCGCCAATTTCTAAGCCTTGGCGCCGCGCTTGCTGCAATACTTGATTCATGCACTCGTCTAGTTTGTCAAAAAACTGATGTTCCGCGAGGATAGATTCAAAACGAGTTCGGTCTAATTCTAATTCGTAAATCTCAAAATTTTCGTCATCAAAATAAACCTCAACTGCCTGATTCACTAAAGATAACTGAATCTTTAACCGTTCTGCCAATCTCGTTGTAATGGGAGATTTTGCCAGCCCTTTTGTTTGCACAAAATAGTCAACTAGCCAATTATCAATATCAGAACCGCCTAAATTTTGTCCGGCTTTAGCCAAAACCCGGGCAACTTTTGTTTTTTGCGCTGAAGATTCAGCTAATAGCTTTTCGCCCCACTTAAGAATAAAACCGAGGGGCTTTTTGTTGGAGGAAGCGTCCAAACGCACCAAAGAAAGATCGAGTGTGCCGCCTCCGAAATCAATGACTAACAGATTTTCGCGATCGGCTAAACCGTAACCCAAAGCAGCCGCCGTAGGTTCGTCCAACATCCGCACCTGTTCTACTTCCAGAGATTGAGACACTTTGCCCAACCAATGGCGGTAAGCTTCAAAACTATCTACAGGCACTGTAAAAATCAAAGAATCTACGGGCAAAGGCACTTCGCGAATTGAGTTTACAATTTGGCTCAAATACCACTCGCCTACTTGTTCAAAAGTAATTAGTTGCCCGTCAATTTCCGGCACAAAACCCTGAACAGAAGTGCCAATTCCCCGCTTAAAATTGCGAAAAAACCGAGAATCTCCACTCAAATCCAGGCCTTTGTCGCGGACTTGCTGACCGAGTATGACTTTACTTTGAGCAGCGTCCTCAACGTAGAGTAAACTGGGAATTAGGGGCGGATTTTGAGCCGAGATTGCCGACAATCCCGGTAATTTTAAAGTTTCGGGCTGCTGGAGGGCTTGATTCCAGCGAGCGACGACGGTGTTGCTAGTTCCAAAGTCAATTGCGATCGTCATTCAGCCAAAATACACAGCTACTAGGGATTAGATTATAATATGGTATTTGGAGCGGCAAAGACCAACATAATATTATGACTCAATCCACTTTCTTTGAAACCGAGAACGAAGAGCCTGTACAGGGAATTACTGAAATTGCAGTATGCGGCTACAAGTCTATTTACGAAGAGTGCCAGATTGAAGTGCGATCGCTGACAATTCTAGCCGGTGCCAACAGTTCTGGTAAGTCTAGCATCATGCAGCCACTATTGCTGATGAAGCAAACGCTAGAAGCCCCTTACGACCCCGGTGGTTTAAAACTTGACGGGCCTAATGTTAAATTTACATCAGCAGAACAGGTATTGTCTAAACTTTCTCCAGAAAAATACAGGGATGAGTTTTCTCTCAGGCTGAATATAGACACAGATAATTTTTTTATCAGCTTATTCAGAAAGCAGCCCAAGCACGGGCTTAAAGTTGTTAAAGCGACTTACTGTATTCCTAATTTCGATGGTGAAAATATTACTATTTTTCCAGGAATGCAGCATCAAGAATTGCTGAAAATTATTTCCGAATATCTGGCTGAAACTTACAATTTATTGTTAGATTATAACTCCTACGAAGAACCGCCATTATTGAGTGTGAGTAATGTCCGATGTTTTCTAGATTTGCAATTTGGCGACAGTCAGTTTGATTCACCCTATTCGGCGAATTTCCCCAAACATATTCGCCGCATCGTCCACGTTCCGGGGTTGAGAGGCAATCCAGGACGCACCTACAATACCGCAGGAGTTGGCAGTGAATTTCCGGGTCTTTTTGAAAATTATGTTGCTAGTATAGTTAATTACTGGCAAGAAACAAAAGACGATCGACTGATAAAATTGGGTCAAGCTTTAGAGTTATTAGAACTTAACTGGAAAGTTGAAGCCAGACAGATTAATGACGTACAAATTGAACTGCTAGTAGGTCGTTTATCCCGCAGCGGGAGTGCAAGCGATACTGTTAGTATTGCTGATGTTGGCTTGGGAGTATCGCAAACTTTGCCTGTTTTAGTTGCCTTGCTAGTAGCAGAACCAGGACAATTAGTTTATCTAGAACAGCCGGAAATTCACTTGCATCCTCGCGCTCAAGTTGCTTTAGCACAAATCTTAGTGGATGCTGCAAATAGAGGTGTGCGAGTAGTTCTAGAAACTCACAGCGAATTGCTGCTTTTAGCAGTTCAATCGTTAGTTGCCGAGGGTAAAATACTACCGGATTTAGTAAAACTTCACTGGTTTAAACGGCGCGACGAGGGTGTTACAGAAGTCAGCAGTGCCGATTTAGACGAGACGGGAGCTTTTGGAGATTGGCCTGAAGATTTGGGCGATGTTTCTTTGCATCTAGAAAACCGCTATTTGGATGCAGCAGAAGCTGTTTTGTGGAAGCGTTAACATGGCAGATAAAGTTTCTAAACGCCTGGTAATAGATGCTTCTGTTGCGCGTGCTGCTGGTGGAGAAGATGCAACCTATCCCATATCGGTTTACTGTCGGGATTTTCTCGAAGCTGTCTTGGATCTTTCTCACCGAGTTGTGATGACTCCAGATATTAGAGATGAGTGGAACAAACATCAATCAAAATCTGCTCGTATATGGCTGCGCCGGATGGTGGCCAAGAAGAAATTATGTCCCTGCGATATCGCGGTAGATAATGATTTGTGGTGTCAAGTAGAAGCAATAGCCGAGAGCGATAAAGAGCGGGAAGTAATGGTTAAAGATTTGCGGTTGGTGGAAGCTGCGATCGCTACCGATCGCACAGTAATTTCACTTGATGACACAGTGAGACAAAGTTTTGCTAAAGTAGCAGTAGATGTCGATCTGCTTAAAGATATTATATGGGTAAACCCAGGCAAAATAGCAGAAAAACCCCTTGATTGGCTGCAAAATGGTGCTGAACCTGAAAGAGAACGATCGCTCGGATTTCAGAAAGCACACAACTGAGTAGATTTAGAGTAATTCCAAGTTAGTAGGATCGTCCGTGCGATCGCCATTTTACCAATTTTTCGTTGCCACAAAGGCGCGCCACTTTAATAAGCGGCACAAAACTCATACCATTTTACATTTTAGATTAAAAAATTGGGAATGACTAACTGCATAAGGGTTGGGACTTTGGGCCTACAGTTGCATTGTTTATTGAAAGTGGTATAACCTGTCCGCCGCCGCCAAGCTTTTACCTTTGATATTAATCCTATTTTTAAAGGAAGCCTGCAAAATGCTGGATATGGGCGATCGCAAAACAGCACTATTGGCTCTAACACTACTTGTCCCTGCGGCTAGTATGGGTATCATAGCAGCCTTGTATATTGCCCCTGGAAGCTGGGGACAAACACTGTCTGTCTTTTGTCAAGTTTGGTTGCTAGTTTTTCCGATCGCGTGGTCTGTTTTTGTCGATCGCAAAAAGCTCAGTTTATCCCTGCCCAAGCCCCAAGAATTGCTGGCTGGAGCTATTTGGGGAATATTCATGTTTGCGGTAATTCTGGGTATCTATAGCCTTTTTGGCCAGCACTGGATCGATCCTGTAGTTGCTAAAGAAAAATCGTACCAATTAGGTATTAGCAGCCCTACTATTTACTTGATTGTAGAAGCATATTTTGTGCTAGTTAACTCACTGATAGAAGAATTTACTTGGCGGTGGTTTGTGTGCAACAAGTGCCAGATTCTCATACCGGGCACAAAAGCAATATTTCTGAGTTCGCTATTTTTCACCCTCCACCACATTTTTGTAATAGCAGCTTACAGCGACTGGCAGGCTGTGATATTAGGTTCCTTAGCTGTCTTCACTGCCGGGATAATTTGGTCGCACTCTTATGTGACTTACCGTTCGCTTTGGTCGAGTTATATCAGCCACGCGATCGCAGATTTGGCCTTGGCAATTATTGGTTGGCAAATCCTCTTTAACTAGCTGCTTTTTCAGCGACTATCATCGGCAATTATACAGTAAAAATTGACACTTTTCCCAACTCGTTCTCCCGACTAATATCTCCCCCCATCATCTGACAGAATTTCTGGGCGATTGCCCATCCCAAACCCGTACCGCCGTATCGGCGAGTAGTAGACTCGTCCGCTTGCCTAAAAGCTTGAAATACTCTCTCAATTTGCTCTGTATTCATTCCAATTCCAGTATCGCTGACTGTGAAACTAATCCATTCTTCAGCAGCCGGAATATCCGAACTGGGTTCTTGACTGATGCTGTGCAATAATCTAACCTTCATATCTTCCCAAAGGAAGATGCTTTCCGTTCAGGCATCTGCTTTGAATTCTAGATTTGGTTTTGCTTGCGATCGCATAATTTTAGCTGCATAAAAACAGGCCAACCTATCGCTACCAGCATCGGCGGCCGGGCCCCCAAAAGCACACCGATTGTCATCTGGAATTGCCAACTTAGGAAAAATGATGCTTTCATAACATCAAATTTTTTGTAGGCGAACTCGTTTCCTACATACCACGAAGCTGCTGCTACTGCTTAGGAGTCAAGGTTTGCACGATATAGGCCGATCCCCCTTGAGTATTCCTTTGATCTTTATAGGGTCATTTGATAAGTTGCTGCTCAAGTTTTGTTACGGTAATTACTTAGACCGGAATTGGGCAGGAACGCTACATATACTCTGCCCGGCAGTGGCAGTTTCTTGTGGCAAATTTTTCAGGCGATCGCCTTTTATTAACACATTTAAAACTCAGGCAGCTAATTAAATTTATATCGGTGAAACTCTATGTTCTGTAGCACGATTGGGCAACCTATTTTTTCAAACAGTGGACGCATCAACCAGGTTTTTTCAGGAACATACGACAAGTGAGGGCGAGGGATATCGCTTGAAAAACAGGGTTTCTCCCCTCTTTCGCGCGTCCCCGACGCTGATTCGGGCGATCGCGCCCCTGCAGGTATCTGAGAAAACCACCATCTCTGAATCTTGAAAAAATAGGATAGTGTATCAAGCAATACCGACAGCACAGTTACCAAAAAATCACAGCCACTGATTGGTATTTAGATTTCTTAGTTCAATGGGGCAATCAACATTCTCAAGGTAAGAATTCCCCTCTTGAATCGAGTATAAAATGTTGCCAAAGGCGATGTCAATCTACTGCATATTGTTGTTAATGCTACCTTTATTCCCCACATTAAAAGTTGGCTGATATTCGGTTTCCCGTACATCCCTGTCTGTTGGATAGTAAATGATGTTATCTTTAACAGAGGGTGTTGTCTAGCTTGGTGTTTGTCGCGAACAAAGCTCCTATTTGATGAAGGATCTATCTTCAGGAGGAAAGTTCGCTGCTCGGCAACTTATCCCTATAGGAACTGTTTGGCGATCACATCAATCGTTATTATCAATGCAATGACAGTGAAGTTTTGGCAGATAGATGTTGGGGTGTTGCGAACAGTCGATCGGTTGGATTCTATGTAAACACCAGGAAAGCGGTAATTAATATTCACCCGCCCCTCTTTCCTTTTGGGCTCTAACATCAGCGCTGGTAGCAGCGCCGAAAGCGAGTTAAAGTCGTCAGCGGGACTTAAAAATGAAAATCACCTTTGTTCTTCCTACTCTGTCTCTGACTGGTGGAATACGAGTAATATCTATTTTCGCCGAACTTTTGAGAAAGCGAGGACACTCCGTGTTCGTTATCTCTGTACCCCGTCCCCAGCCGAGTATGCGCCAGCAAGTCAAGTCGCTGTTGCGGGGAGGGGGTTGGATTTCCCCACCTGAAAACGAACCCTCATTTTTCGATAACTTAGGTGTAGAACACAAAATTACCGATCGCTACCGCCCCGTAGAAGACAAAGATGTACCTGACGCTGACGTAGTAGTTGCCACCTGGTGGGAAACCGCCGAGTGGGTAGCCAAACTCTCTCCCAGCAAAGGAGCAAAAGCTTATTTTATCCAGCACCACGAAGTTTTTGACTATCTACCTCAAGGTAGAGTAGAAGCAACCTGGAGGCTGCCGATGCACAAAATTACGATTTCTGAGTGGTTAGTTGAGCTAGCTCGGACTAAATATGGCGATGACAAAGTTTCCTTAGCTCCTCCTACCGTGGACACCAAGCAATTTTACGCCTGTCCTCGCAACAAACAATCGGTTCCTACAGTTGGCCTACTGTACTCTACAGTCTACTGGAAAGGAACTGACATCGCCCTCAAAGCTTTTTCCCTAGCGGCAGAAAAGATCCCCAACCTGCGTTTGGTTGCCTTCGGTACACAGGCCCCATCCCCGGAATTCCCCCTACCGGCCCATGCCGAGTATGTAATTCAACCCGACCAAGACAAAATCAAAGACTATTACAGCAAATGCGATGCTTGGCTGCTGGCGAGTCGCTCAGAAGGCTTTGGCTTGCCAATTATCGAAGCGATGGCGTGCCGCACTCCCGTCATCAGTACCCCAGCAGGCGCTGCTCCTGAAATTTTGAGCGGCGGTACTGGCATACTTGTAAGACCAGAAGATCCCGAAGAAATGGCAAAAGCCATAGAGCGTATCTGTCAGATGCCAAATTCCAAGTGGCAAGCCATGTCCGAAGCCGCCTATGCCAAGGTGAACAATTATACTTGGGATGATGCCACGGCTCATTTTGAAGCGGCATTGAAAGTGGCTATAGACAAATCTAAACAGCGCGAGTTTGACATAGTTTCCTGTTCTCCCTACCTGGACCCAGTGCCGCAACCAATTCCGGTTGGTTAGATGCTAGCTGCAGCCATTGGAAATTCTGCGCTAGCTGCTCGCTGTGGCGCTGGATTCTCAGCATAAACTCAATATCGTTTGGTGGGGTGCTTCTGCCACAACTAAAATCGCCCGTGTCCTGTTTTCTACCCAGCAGTCTAGAGACGAATTCTGACCCCAGCGACGAGGGAATACTGGTTATAAATTGCTCGGCCAAAATCTGAACCAGAGGGCAAGGGAGGTTTTAAGGCTGGCTCCGTTACAGGTTAAACTTGTCTTGTCATCAAACATCTCCCGATTTGTAATTGGGAAAAGTCCCTGACGACAAAGTAAGATCGCCTCGACTATCAAGTGACGATCGCCTCCAGCAGAGATCCGCACCCCGCAGAAAAGCCAAACAGAGGCTGGTAAGTGCGAACTTTTTGTTATGGAGGAGTTTTAACCAGTATCAATCTTCAGCATCTACTCATGAAAATTACTTTTGTCCTTCCTACCCTTGGTCTTACAGGTGGCATGAGAGTTTTATCTATCTACACAAAAATTCTTCAAAAGCGAGGGCACAAAATACTGATCGTCTCCACGCCCCCGCGGCAACCGACTTGGCTCCAACAATTGCGCTCGCTGCTCAGAGGTAGGGGTTGGGAGTCCGCTCCAAAGACAGAACACTCTCACTTTGACAAGGTGGATGTCGAACACCGAGTTCTCGAAACCTACCGTCCAATTACCGACCTGGACGTACCTGATGCCGATATTGTCATGGCTACTTGGTGGGAAACTGCCGAGTGGGTGGCAAAACTCTCTCCGAGCAAAGGAACGAAAGTATATTTTCTCCAACACTACGAGGCTTTTGACTACATACCAAAAGGTCGAGTAGAGGCAACTTGGCGGCTGCCGATGCACAAAATCGCTGTGGCCCAGTGGCTGGCCGACATAGCTCGGAATGAATACGGCGATTTGTCTGTATCTCTCGTCCCTCCCACCGTGGACACCAAACAGTTTTACGACCCCCAGTCGCGAGCGAAGCAGCCGCGAGGCAAGCAATTAGTTCCCACAGTCGGGATGTACTATACTACAACTCCTTGGAAAGGCTGCGATCTTGCCCTGAAAGCTTTCTCTATAGCTGCTAAAAAAATTCCCAACCTTCGTTTAGTTGCCTTTGGTTCCGGCCATACTCCTCCTCCCAATTTGCTGCCGCCTGGCACTGAGTATAATAAGAAACCGACTCAAGACCAACTAAAAGAATTTTACAGCAAATGTGATGCTTGGCTGTTTTCCAGCAGATCCGAAGGCGTCGGCTTGCCAATTTTAGAAGCTATGGCTTGTGGCACTCCAGTCATCGGCACTCCTGCTGGTGCGGCTCCGGAACTACTTGCTGGCGGGGGTGGCATACTTGTCAAGCCAGAAGACCCAGAGGATATGGCAAAAGCGATCGAGCAGATTTGTCAGTTGTCTGATGCCGAATGGCGCGCCATGTCCAAGACTGCTTTGCAGACGGTGATAAATTATACTTGGGAGGATGCAACTAATCTCTTCGAGGCGGCACTATACACTGCTTTGGAACGTCCAGCACAATTAACGAACAAGACGTAAAATGGAGGTTGATTTAAAAGATTGGGATAGGGCGATCGTTTAAGCGAGAATTTTGATCCGGCAATTTGAGTTGTCTTTCTACAATTTTACTGCCAAAAAAGACCTATGGTTGCATTAATCCCACTTGCTATGTTCGGCTTTATTCCAGTCGTTTTTTACCTGTTTGTGAGGTTTCCGGCTCAGCGGGCAGTAATTATAAGTTTTGTGGTAGCGTGGCTGTTTTTGCCGCAAGCTTCTTATCCCATCCCCTCATTGCCACCGTATACCAAAATCTCTGCAGCTTGCTACGGCATTTTGCTGGGGACTCTTATCTACGATACTGCGCGCCTCACCTCTTTTAAGCCCGGTTGGCTGGACGTGCCAATGGTAATTTACTGTTTGTGTCCAATTTTTTCACAAGTTAGTAATGGTGGCAGCCCGATTTCTCCGACTATCAACCAAATCGTTACTTGGGGTCTGCCTTATTTTTTAGGACGCTTGTATGTGGGTAATTTAGACGGGCTGCGACAATTGGCGATTGGGATTTTTGCAGGTGGGTTAGCCTACATACCTTTTACTTTAATTGAAGGTGTTAAGGGTCCACTTCTGCACCAAATGGTTTACGGCGTCAATGCCTTTAATGACTGGGGTCAAGCAAGGCGTTTGGGGGGGTGGAGACCGGTAGTATTTATGCAGCACGGTTTGATGGTCGGCCTGTGGATGATGACAGCCGCCTTAATCGCAGTTTGGCTTTGGCAAACTGGGGTGCTCAAAAAGTTTATGGGCCGCAACATCAAGACTTTAGCAATTATATTAACTATCGCTTTTTTATTGTGCCGTTCTACTGGCGCCTACAGTTTATTTGGAATAGCGTTGCTCATATTATTCTCGGCCAAGTGGTTTCGCACCTCTTTGCCCCTGCTATTCATAATTGGATATATAGTGTTTTATCTGTACATAGCTGCATCGGGTCAATTTTCGAGCAAAGACGTGATTGATTTCATCACTCAAATATTTGGCGAAGAACGAGCCGGATCTCTGAAGTTTAGATTTGACATGGAAGAGATATTGGGGGAAAAAGCGCGGCAAAGATTTATTTTTGGCTGGGGGGATTCCGGCGGAAACCGCGTGTACGACGGGTACGGTAAAGATATCTCGGTCACCGACAGCTTATGGATTATTGCATTTGGCGTCAACGGTGCAGTCGGTTTAGTTAGTTTATTTTCTTCATTGTTACTTCCTGTTATCGTCTTTTGCGTGTTCAAGTATCCCGCCAGAACCTGGTCTAATCCCAAAGTAGCCCCCGCTGCCGCCCTGGGAGTAGCCTTAACTATGTACGTGTTTGACTGTGTTTTGAACGCTATGACTAACCCGATTTTTGCGCTGATTGCTGGAGGAATATCCGGTCTGGTCTTAAAAGCTCCAGAAAGTCTTAAGGCCAAGAAAACCAGTTCGCCACCAAGAAGACAGTCGCTGGTTCACCAAAAATCAGGATGATTTTCAGGAATGCGATCGCGGCTTCGCTCAAAGCTTGAAAATATCTTGCGTTCCCGGTAGACAAAAACTACAAAATCTACCATTTTTGCATGAAATCAAGTTCGGAAGTTGCGATATATTTCTAACTAGGCTAAAATTTAAATCTCATAAACTATTTTTTACCTTCATTGGCCGTGCTTCAACAAGTATGAGCACGGGATGGCTTTTTTATTGAAACTGTGTTGCGAGTTGTAAACTTAAAAAGGGGCTTTATACACTTTTTCTAAAACGAGCTGATTCTTTACATAATCTTTAAAAATCCTGACTAGACAGGTAGGGTCTAGGAGGATATACTGAGAAAAGTATGTTTACTGAAGCGCCCAAGTAGCTAAAACACGAAACTGTATTGTGGGTTATAATAGTTTGAGTTGTAGTTTAATATAAAGCGGGAAGGGCATCATAAATGAAAACAGTTAATTTATTGAATGTCTCGATAGATAACTTGTCAATAACAGAGTTGTTTGAAAAACTCGACTGCGAAGGTGGGGTCGTATTTACACCCAATGTAGACCACTTGATTAAGTTGCAGTATGACCGCGACTTCTATGAAGCTTACAATACATCTACTTATAGAGTCTGCGACAGTCAAATATTGATGTATGCCTCCAAGTTTTTGGGTACTCCTCTCAAAGAAAAGATTTCTGGTTCGGATTTGTTTCCGGCATTTTATATGTATCACAAAGATAACGAGAAGATTAAAATATTTTTGCTAGGAGCTGCTGAAGGTATTGCTAGGAAAGCTCAGGAAAAAATTAACCAAAAAATTGGTAGAGAAATAGTGGTTGAAGCACTTTCTCCTTCTTTTGGCTTTGAAAAAAATGAGGAAGAATGTGAAACAATAATTGACGCGATCAATAAATCAGGAGCGACTGTTCTGGCTATCGGAGTGGGAGCGCCCAAGCAAGAGAAGTGGCTGGTTAAATACAGGAGCAAATTAACACACGTCAAAATTTTCTTAGCCGTAGGTGCAACCATTGATTTTGAAGCTGGTTGCAAAGCCAGAGCTCCCAAATGGATGAGCGAAGTCGGCATAGAATGGGCGTACAGACTGTTAAGTGAACCGAGAAGGTTGTGGAAAAGATATTTGATTGAAGGTCTGCCTTTTTTCCGATTAATCTTAGAACAAAAATTAGGGTTTTATAAAATGCCTTTCATGGAGAGCAAAACCAGCCAGCTCGAATGGAAAGGTGGCTCCTAAAATGGTGAGCCACAAATCTCTAGCGTAAATTAAGCTGAGTATCGGAGAAAGTGGGTTTGACTTCAAGGTAAGACTGATGCAATCTCTGGAGAGTCCGATCGCACTTTCTCTCAAAATAATTCCTTTTTGCTTTCAAGTCCAGGTAAAATCGGAAAGAAACCTTTTGTGGAAAATCCTAATTAGGGATGCAACCGATGAATCTGCCTTCTTTCTTGTGGTTGTGGAAAATAGCGGCTTGGTCAATGGGTGTTTCCCTGTTGGCTTACCTGTTGCTGGCCGTTACTGGAACGTGGATGTTTGCCGCTAGGAGTACCAAAAAACAGCGCCCAAAATGGCTGCGTCCCTTTCATTTAGCCACTGGTGCGGGGATGGCGACTTTGGTAATTTTACTGCTGGGAATTGGTGTAGTCGGTACGCTAGGATACTACGGCAATTTGGGTCACTCGGCTCATTTACCGGCGGGGTTAGCTGTTGTGGCTTTGGTGTTGGTTTCTGTTGGAAGCGGGCTGCAAATTGGCCCTAAACGTCCTTGGGCACGTCCCCTCCACATCGGCACTAATTTGGCCTTGTTTGGGGGATTTGTGACTGTGTTGCTCACAGGATGGACGATCGTACAAAAGTATTTGCCGAAAGTTTGAAACCTGTCTATTTGACCTCAAACTATACCAAATGTGCAAGGGAAAACATATATTTAAGGTGCGCCGCAGCGCACCCTAGGTTTAATTTTTTTGCGTGAGTCCGCTTTTTGTGATGAATTCTAAAATATGCTGCGCGGTAATCTGTGGCTTTTCTAAGTGGGGAACGTGCCCGCAGTCGGGTATCCAAATTAGTTGAGAATTGGCGATCGCCCTTGCAAACTTTTCCGCATCCGCCGTCCCCAAAATCCGGTCTTGTTTTCCCCACAGAATCAGCGTCTGCTGCTGAATTTGCGATAATTTTCCCCCAAAACCACCGTAACCGCCGCTTTTGGTAAACGCAATTAAAGCTTGATTCCAGTTGGGCATTTCCAAGTGCAAAGCAGCACAAGTTTGAGCGTCTAGAGAAGCCAAATTTTTATCGAAATAAGCATTGACGCTAATTCGCTGGCGAATTTTGGGATTGCGTAAAAATGAAGTTGCCAGATATCCTAAAGGAGGAATTAAAAATTTTCCCTTATTAGAACTGATGGCAAAACCTGCGCTATCTATTAACACTAATTGTTTTACAGCTTCGGGATAATTGAGAGTGAAATCAATTGCTGCTGCACCTCCCATTGAAGCACCGACTAAGATTACAGGCTGCGAAATTAGCGTTTTCCAAAAATAGTAAAGGTGACTTTCAATTGCCCTCGCGCTGAATGCCAAACCTGCTGCTCTTTCTGTAAAGCCAAAACCCAACAAATCAACCGCCCAAGTTTCATTTTCGGCAGCCAGCAGCGGCAACAGGCGGCGGAATTCAAACAAGGAACTGTCGAAGCCGTGAAGTAGCAAAATCGGTGTGTTGCCGCTGCCTTGGCGCACGTAGGTTGTGGCAATTGGCCCAGAAGATAGGGGAGTTGTAATTGCCTCCCGTTGAATGCTTTGGGCTAAGGCAATTGAGGTAGATTCTGTGAGTTGTGCGATCGACTTTGGCAGAAAACTTGCTGGCATAATTCTTGATAAATTGTGAATCGGTAGGGGCGATGCCACTCTGTCCGCCCTAACATTTAAGTATATATGCTTGCTCGATCGCTATTTTAAGAGTTGGGGCGAGTCATTAAAATTCGATCGATATATCGATATTTAGTATCGCGCCGTCCCACCAATGGCTGATTCTGTTTCTGGTAACTATATTTGAGAATAGTTGCTAATAAACAATTTTTCAGATAAGATGCTTAAGAGCAGTAAGTTTTACCATCGCGCAATTTAACCGCAAATTGGCATCTAACCTAAGAGAGATTTCAACTCTAGATCGCAAAAAAAGCATCAAATTTCCGATCGCGGGGAACAACTGTATCCGAAATCTTCCCAGAAAACAAGTAGCCTGACAACCCAAGTTTGGCGATGCGTGCACTGCGGTGTAAAATTTATTGAGAATTTATCTCAATTGTTTCCTGGGAGTAACGCCAAACAACTTGCTGCTAAAACCGATCGACTGTGAGAAGAACCATGAAACAAAACCAAGAATACAGCGAACAGAAGCAAGAGTCAAACCCCAGACAGTTCGCGGGTTTCACCTTTTACGGCGAGACACCAGAAGTCTCTGGAAGCGAGTCTGGCAGCACCGAAACTCAGCCTGCGGTGGCGGGTGGTAAATCATTCCCCCTAGCAATGGCAAGCATCGGTGAGAAATTGCGGATTGTCAAACTCAAAGGTTCAGAAGGCACGGTGCGCCGTCTGATTGCTATGGGATTAGTCCCCGGAATCGAAGTTCAAATCATCAGCAATTCTGGCGGTTCTGTAATTGTGGCGATTGGCGACAACCGCATCGGTTTGGGGGCAGGTATGGCACAGAAAATTCTGTACACGAATCTTGTCTAGGGCAATTATCAAAAAATTGCATCAACAGCAATCTTATTGGATTTGTGAAAAAGATTTTCTTTTTTTTACCGCAGAGGGCGCAGAGGGCACAGAGAAAGACAAAAGAGAGATGTTGACACATTCTGAAAAAGTTGCTACCTTCAGGCCTTTAATTTAGTTTGTACCAATTTAGAGTCCATTAAAACAAAAGATGAGCGAGAAAAAACAATTAGGGGATTTAGCTGTTGGTGCAATCTGCCGCGTCATTGGCTATGAGAAAACAGCCAGAGGTTATAAAGGCAAAATGTTAGCAATGGGATTGACGCCGGGAACTGAATTTACTGTTAGTCGCTATGCACCTTTGGGGGATCCCGTAGAAATCCTAGTGCGCGGTTTCAAACTCAGTTTACGCAAAGATGAAGCCAAAACCCTATTTGTAGAAGAGGTTAAATAATGACTAAGCAAATTATTGGATTGGTGGGCAATCCTAACTGCGGCAAAACTACTTTGTTTAATGCCCTGACCGGTGCTAACCAAAGAGTAGGGAATTGGCCAGGAGTAACTGTCGAACGCAAAGAGGGAAAATACACTCACGATGGTTTAGCAATTACGATTGTTGACTTACCGGGAGTTTATTCTCTTGATGCGGAAGATGGAGATACTGGACTCGATGAATTGGTAGCGCGAGATTATTTGCTATCTGGGGAATCTGACTTAATTATTAATATTGTTGATGCTTCTAATTTAGAGCGCAATTTGTATCTCACTACCCAAATTTTGGAGATGCGCGTACCGACAATTTTGGCGCTGAACATGATGGATGTTGCCAAAGAACGGGATTTCAAAATCAAGGTCAATAAACTTGCAGAACGCCTCGGCTGTACGGTAGTGCCGATGAGTGCTTCCTCGAATGACGGAGTGCCTCTGTTGCGTGATGCGATTAATCGGGCGCTGTCTCAGCCGATCGTACCATCTGCCTATGTCGCTTATCCGGCTGCCATCGAAGATGCGATCGCCCAACTCATCCCGCACATCGAAAAACACAGCCCAAATCGCACCGTAGATGCCCGCTGGACAGCCCTGAAGCTGTTAGAATATCAGGATGAAGTCGCCCCGGAACTCGCCAGTACAGAACTCGAAAAAATCGTCGTTCCGCACCGCCGCCGAGTCCATGAAACCCTCGATGACGACCTCGATATTATCATCGCCGACAGCCGTTACACCTTCATCCGCAACCTAACCCAAGGCGTCACCGAATGTTCTAGAGAAGTCAAAACCAACGTTTCCGACAAAATTGACCAAATTGTTCTCAACCGTTTCTTAGGCATTCCCGTATTCTTAGCGGTAATGTACCTAATGTTCACCATTTCGATTAACGTTGGTGCAGTGTTTATCGACTTTTTTGACATAGCCTTGGGGACAATTTTTGTAGATGGTTTCGCTAAACTTTTAGAAAGTATCAGCGCACCAGGATGGTTGATTGGACTTCTCGCAAAAGGTGCTGGTGGTGGAATTCAAACCACATCTACATTTATCCCCCAAATTGGGATGATGTTCTTGTGTTTGTCTGTTTTAGAAGACTCCGGCTACATGGCGCGGGCTGCCTTCGTGATGGACAGATTGATGCGATTTGTCGGACTTCCTGGTAAATCCTTTGTGCCGATGATAGTCGGTTTCGGCTGCAATATCCCCGGAATTATGGCGACGCGGACATTGGAAAATAAGCGCGATCGCACAATGACGATTATGATGAATCCATTCATGTCTTGTAGTGCCAGATTAGCAGTTTACGCCCTATTTTGCGGCGCATTCTTCCAAGTCGGCGGTCAAAACATGGTATTAGGACTTTACCTAATCGGAATTCTAGCCGCTGTTCTCACCGGACTAATCCTCAAGAATACCATCCTCCAAGGAGAAGCCGCGCCTTTTGTTATGGAATTGCCGCCCTACCACATTCCCAAGCTCAAAGGAGTGTTACTGCGGACTTGGGACAGACTGAAAGCTTTTATCACAAAGGCCGGAATTGCGATCGTAATCATGGTGGTTATACTAGGATTCATGAGCTCAGTGGGCACCGACGGTTCCTTCGCCAAAGACAACAGCAAAGACTCAATTCTTAGTGCAGTCGGCCACGCGGCAACACCTGTATTTACACCAATGGGAATCACCCAAGAAAACTTGCCCGCCACCGTCGGTTTGCTAACAGGAATATTTGCCAAAGAAGTAATGGTTGGAACCTTAGATTCCTTGTACACCCAACTAGCAGACGAACAAAAAGCAGCAAGTGGAGAACCGGAGAAAGAAGAAGAATTTAGTTTCTGGGGAAATATCGGCCAAGCATTTTTTAGCATACCAGAGAATCTTACAAAACTTCCCGGTCAACTTTTCGATCCCCTCGGCTTAAATTCTACTAATATTACCGACCAAAAACAAGCGGAAGAAGACCAAGGTATCTCTGGTAGCACCTACGGACAAATGTCCCAGCGGTTCGCTTCCAATCAAGCAGCTTTTGCTTATTTGCTTTTTGTATTGCTGTACTTTCCCTGCGTCTCCGCAACGGCTGCGCTTTACCGCGAAACTAACTTGGGATGGACTGTATTCGCAGGCTTATGGACTACTGGTTTAGGTTACTGGATTGCAGTCCTATATTATCAAGTCGCGACATATGCAGAGCATCCAGAATCTTCAGTTATTTGGGTAGTGAGACTGGTAATAGCTATGGCGCTGACACTTGCGGGATTAAAAATGATCGGTGCAATACGCCCCAAGCGACGCGCAGCAATCAGTAGTTAGTTGACTGTTGACTGTTGACTGTTAACTGTTAACTACGTTTAAGAATCAAACAAAGGAGAAAAGCCATGATTTTAAGCGAAATCCAAAAATTTATTGCTGACAACAAAAGAGCCTCTATCGCGGATCTAAAAATCCACTTTCGCATGGATGGTGATGCTTTGCGCGGAATGTTAAATCGCCTAATTCGCAAAGGCAGAATTAGCAAAATTCCAGAAGCAAAAAAATGCGGCGGGTGTGGCAGTTGCGCCGACGATGCAACGGAGATTTATGTATGGGTAAATCCTGGCGAGTCGGTGTCAGCAAAAGAGCCAGTTTCTGCAACTTGCCATTAACAAATCAGGAGATGGCAGTGCCGTCTCCCTACAATTAATCACGGTATTACTCGTTACTAGGCAGAGCCTAGTAACGCATCTCCGGAGGCTCTGCCTCCAATTTTCCTGCTAGGATAGTGAGGCAGAGCCTCTAGATATTGATTCCCAGGCAGAGCCTGGGAACCAGTTAAAAAATCATAAAACATAGATGCACTAACTGATATTAAATTGATCAAGCCCTATTAACTCTGGCACAAACAAGCGGCTTCTTGGGTGCGGGCTTTAATCGGCAAATAAATCACAAACTCTGCTCCCTGCCCTATTTCCGAATTCACTTCTATTTTCCCTTGATGCTTCTCGATTATCTGGTAGGAAATTGACAGCCCTAAACCAGTTCCTTTACCCACAGGTTTAGTGGTAAAAAATGGGTCAAATAGCCTATTAATTGCATCCGGGTCAATCCCATTACCGTTATCTCTAATCTTCACCACAACTTGATTTACTCCTGCTATTTCTGTGAGGATTTCAATCTCCTTGTTTCGCAGATTTGGATTGCTCAACAGTGCATCAGCAGCATTGGCTATGATATTCATGAATACCTGGTTTTACTGCGACGGATAGCACTCTACCAAGGGCAATTTCCCATAATTTTTAATTACTTTAATCGCTGTTTTGATTTTGCTGTTTAAAATTAATAGAGTGCTGTCAATTCCTTCATGGATATCGACTGGTTTCATTTCAGCTTCATCTAACCTAGAGAAGTTTCGCAGGGACAAAACAATTTGCTGAATTCGCTCAGTACCCATTTTCATCGAAGATAGTAACTTCGACAAATCTTCTGATAAAAAGTCGAGTTCAATTTCCTCGATGCAGTCTTGAATCGGCGCGCTTGCATTCGGAAATTCCTGCTGGTAAAGTCCTACAAGCCTGAGCAAGTCTTGAGTATATTGGTTAGCGTGAGAGAGGTTGCCATAAATAAAGTTAACTGGGTTGTTAATTTCGTGAGCAATACCAGCCATCATCAACCCCAAACTGGACATTTTTTCGGCTTGAATTAGTTGAGATTGGGCATTTTTTAAATCGTGAAGCGTTTGTTGCAGTTGGTGCAATTGTAGGTTTAGTGTACGATCGCGATTTTCTACTTGTTCTATCATACAGTTGAAAGCTTCCGCAAGTTGACCTACCTCATCAGAGGAAGGAATGGGTACTCTACCAGAAAAGTATTCATTGCTTGCCATCCAATTCACATTTTGAGTTAAATCTAGAATTGGTTTTCCGATGATTCGGCTAACTACAGCACCAACAATCGTGGCTAGAATTACCCCTGCCCAAAAGAAACTATCTAGCCGTTGAGATAAAGTTAATTGCGTTTGCTGCACTGTCGCCATTGGGCTAAACACACCTAGAGCTATGCTATCGCCTATTTCGGAGATTTCTACCGTTTTCATTATGTAAGACAGGCGCTCAATATCTATTTTAGTAGTCGATGTCTGTGGTGTAGTTTTTTTCCAAGATTTAGAGCGAATTTGGGGAAAATTAGTAGCAATTAATTCTCCTGATTTAAAGATTGCGAAGTAGTTTTTACTCTTAGTATCAATGTTGATTTTCTGCAATTGTTCGTCTGTCACTAAGTCACCGACGAGTACAGCACCAATTATCCTATTCTTGCTTCTAATCGGTGCAAATCCTACTAGCAATGCTTGCGCTTTGCCATCAATGCTGACAAAATTTGATTTTTCTAAGCCTTTAAGTGCTGAATTTATCGTTGCGCTATTGATTAACTTCTTATCTATGAGCGAATCTTCTCGCAACTCTGCTACCATTTCGCCCCGCCCGTCTACTACTTTGACTAAATCTAGTTTAAATGTGGTTTTTAGAGATAATATATCTTGACGCAAGATGTCTGTGTTTTTCTTTTCTATAGCGCGAATAAGTTCGGCTTCTTCTGATAGCAGTTTGGCTTGCATTATCAATTGAGTCGATCGACTTTTGAAGTCTCGCACGGCTAAAAATGCTTGGTTTTCAACTTGATCGCGCACTCCTTTTTCGAGAGTGTTGGCAAATCCGATTTTGACTGTGTGTATGACTAATAACAATAGAGTGACGGATACACTTAGAAACGGCACGATAATTTTGAGGCTCAGCGGTACTCGAAAGTACGGCGGGATCTTGATTGAGCTGTTGTCGCCCTCGATCGCACTCCTTATATTTTTCATAATTATTAAGAAGAAGACTCATTAATATATCATAATACATTAACCGTAAATTTTCATTGCGGGAAGCTGCTAGTGCTGCAAAGTCTTGATATATAAAGAGTTGAATCTGTAGTAGATTTTGGCAGGCTGGCGAGTAGACTGCTTTTAGCACCCCAAAACTTGTTAGTTATTTATCTCAATAGTGGCGCGAATCTAGAACCTCAAATCTAAAATCGGTTGGCGGCTGTGTAGAGACAGCCAAAAGTTTAGTATTTCTTCCCCAACTTGTTCTGGATAGAAGTGATGAAAAAAATGTCTACCATCTTTACATTCCCAAAGTCGATCGCCCTTTTTCAGAAACTTAAGCCAGGGGCGCATGACAATAGGAGATACTACAAAGTCCGTCTTGCTACTGCATAACAACAAAGGTACTTCTACACCCCCATCGGATAAATTAGTCGTACTAAATAACGAGTGAGGCGAAGGCGAAAGTGCTAAATCTTCTTCAAAATATGATACAAATCTTTGATTGATATACTGATTTTGTTCTCCCAACATATCGCCAACCATTTGAGTTAAAATTTGTTCGCGACTCCAGGAAAAAGCTGAAAGATGTGTATAGTAATGAGCTTGCCAATTAATAGTGGATGGCAAGCCGACAGCTAAAAGTCCCAAAGAGCTGACTTTGTGAGGATAGCGGCGGGCATACATTAAACCAATTAGTCCGCTGGTACTGTGACCGATTAGATGAATTGGGCTATTCAGCGCTTTCAAATAGTGATGTAGTAGCTCAACGGCGACATCTAAAGAACAAGCTTCATCTTCCGTTTGTTCGTATTTCCATATTTGTATTGGTACTGACTGATTTAAGTAGTTAATGAGAGAAATATCGAAGAATTGCAAACTCGGACTGGCACTTAGCCATAGCACATCATCTGAAGTATATCTCATCACTTTTAAGTTAGAAAATGGAGCTATTAATAATTTTAACTGGTTCCCAGACTCTTCTTGGGAACCGATGTCCAAAGGCTTTGCATCGCGGAGTAAAATTGGAGGCAGATCCTGGTAACGAGTAATTGCAAAACCTGCCCACCATTAATCCTAGATCCCAAATTCTGTCTTGAGTTGAGATACCCAAGATTTTACCCGTGCTTCCGTCAGATCGGATTGGTTGTCTTCATCGATCGCAAGACCAAAAAATTTGCCATTAACTACCGCTTTAGATTCATTAAAATCATAGCCGTCTACCGGCCAATAGCCAACAGTTTCGCCGCCCTGTTCCGTGATTTTCTCAGCCAAAACCCCCATTGCATCCATAAAATTATCCGGGTAGCCCTCTTGGTCGCCAGTTCCCAAATAAGCCACCTTTTTGCCGCTAAAATCAATATCATCAAGTTCTGGGAAAAAGCCTTCCCAGTCGCTTTGCAGTTCGCCGATATTCCAGGTTGGACAGGCGATAATCAGACATTCGTATTCAGCAAAATCATCATTTTCAATGCTGCCTATCTCGTGCAAAGTCACGATATCGCCACCAAATTCATCCCGAATCATTTCAGCCACAGACTCAGTTTTGCCAGTTGTAGTTCCGTAGAAAAGACCAATTGATTTCGACATTGTTACTCCGAAGCTAAAAGTTGACAGGGTTTGAGATTTCTTTTTTTTGAGTCAGGATTTGGCATTTCCTGCCTGCAATTCATGCAAAAACAGTAGACGCGATTGTGGCGCACCTGAGAAATCAGGGAGTCAAGACAGCAAGGACACTGTTTTTTCATTGGGTTAAATTTGAAAATTCATCAACCAAGCTGACTCGCTCATGTCGGGGTCTGCTTCGCAGTCAATTAGTAACAGATTCAGCGTCGTTTGTACTTTTAGACTGCGCGGGATCCCTGCGGGTACAAACACAAATACTCCGGGTTTTAAAGTGACTGTTCGATCGCACACCGTGAGAGTTCCCCCTCCTTCTAAGACGGCGAGGGTTACATCTTTGGAGTTATCGAGGTCAGGTATTTCGGAATTTTTACCCAAACTCATCAGTTTTTGGCTGTCGGCGGGTTGTCCGTCGCTGATTCGATCGGCGGATGCGGAAACTATTGCTGCTGTCACGGTGATTGACCTCCAGGTACTGTTAACTTCCGGCACTTATTGCAATTAATATTCAATAAGCTACCATGCAATTTAGATAAATTGTCAAGAGTAAATCATTAAGATTTGTTACATAATGCTGTCATACTAGGTTTACACTCAGCACAAGCAGCCCCAAATTCACACGGAGCGCTGTTTGTGGACGCTAAGACAGCGCGACGCAAGGGCTTAACTTAAAAAATAGTTAGTAATTATTTGCAATTAATTCTTTAAATTACATTTGTAGCACGATCGCCAATATAGCAATTCTCAATTGCCCGCAATACAGTAAGGATAGGGCGCAGTGCCTACGGAATATGTGTATTGCACTCAACAGGATAAGGTGTACCGCTGCGTGCGTACCCTAAAAAATGCAATAGAGGCGGGTTTGAGCCGGATTTGTCGATCGCCCAAATCCGTCTCAAACTCGCCCCTAATGACAACAGTTAACAGTCAACAATCAACAATCAACAATTAACCGACTAATTCTTCGCCCCTACGCCCACATACATAATCGAAGTATCCTCATTAATTTGGATTTTAAACAACCCAGATTTTTTGTAATCAACATAATTACCGAAATTCGAGGTTAATGTTTGAGATGCTTGTTTCATCACACCAGCATCTGGAAATAGCTGCTTCCCACTCATCAAATTTCCCCAAAAACCATTCATCTGGGCTAAAAGAGCGCCAATCTCGCCAAACATATCAAAACCTTTAATTTCGATATTACCAAAACCAGTATCGCCCATCACCACAGACAGTTCCTCCGGCGTAATAAACTTGTCCCAATCGTGAACACCGCGCCTAATTTCCTGCAAGATATTTTCCATCAGCCCAATCATCACAACTTGCGACGAAAAAGTTCGATTAATTGTATCAAAAAAGAACAATCCTCCGGGCTTCAGAATTCTGTGAACCTCAGACACAACTTGTTTGTAATCAGCAACGTGTTCTAAAACATCCACGCAAATTACCACATCAAAGGTATTGTCATCGTAGGGCATATTTTCGGCAAAACCTTGCCTGTAGTCAATCTCAAAACCGCTGGTAACTGCGTGATTTTGAGCGGCTACAATACATTTCTCCGATCGATCTATTCCAGAAACAATAGCACCTCTCTCGGCCATAAACTCGCAAGAAAAGCCGCCCCCGCACCCGACATCTAAGGTTTTCAGCCCTTGCCAATTAGTCGCGTGTCTGTCGAAAAACTCAAATCTGGGTTTATTTAGGTGGTAAAGAGCATAGATTTTAGATTTTTCGTCCCACCAATTATCTGCATTTTCGTCGTAAAATTCTAAGTCATTTTTTACTTCAGTTTTTAGCACGGGTTATTTCCTACTTAGAATAACTTACATCGCCACAATTTATCATTATAGCAGTCGCCAAGGCTATATGGACACTTCGACCCTTCGACTACGCGAGCGGGCGACGCTACGCTTAGTGACCAGAAGTATCCTAACCATCTTGGCGGTTGCTATATAATACTTTTGTTATGAATTTTAACCAGATGGATCGCGTTTCTATTATCATCCCAGCCATCAACGAAGCGACTTGTCTGGAACGCACCCTCCGCCAACTCAGCATCCTTAATCCTCCCGCTTGGGAAGTGTTGGTGGTAGACGGCGGCAGTCAAGACGAAACAGTGGCGATCGCACTTTCCGCCGCCACCCGCGTTATTTCTAGCAGTACAGCCGGACGTTCCGTGCAAATGAACTTAGGTGCTCAAGTCGCCACGGGTGAAATTCTGTGCTTTCTCCACGCCGATACTTTAGTTCCCGACGACATTGTAGCAGTCATCCAGAAAACATTGTCCGATGCCGAAATTGCCGGCGGCGGGTTTATCTCCCTGATGGCTGGTTCGCAGCAAACAAGATGGGGTTTTTCTCTCCACAATTACCTGAAAACTTATTACGCGCCGCTGTTATTTCGACCTCATTTATTTTTCCAAGGATTGCGCCTGCTGTTTGGCGACCAAGTTATTTTTTGTCGCCGTACCGATTTTTGGGAATGCGAGGGTTTCGATGCTGCGCTGCCAATTATGGAGGAAGCAGATTTGTGTTTGAAGTTAGTGCGACGCGGGAGACTTAAGTTAGTCAATCGGGTAGTGGAAAGTAGCGATCGACGAGTGGCGAATTGGGGCGAATTTAAAGCAATTGCGATCTATCTTGCGATTGGTTTTTTGTGGGGTTTTGGCGTTTCCCCAAGGTATCTCCAGCAGTTTTATGAAGACATCCGCTGAAACCGAAAATTTGATTAAATTCCCAAAATGTACGACCTGTAATTTTTTGGCAAAACTTTTTCCAACAGATAAATAATCGCCAAACAACCTAACAAAGTCCCCGTAACTAAAAAGCCGAGCTTCAGCAGGGGATTTACCGGGTCAATAAACTTATAAAACACTAACAACACATATTTCACTACTGTCGAATCCAGGAGATATATAGGGAATGAGTAAGCAGCCAATATTTTGACTAACCCAGATACTCTACTGGGAAGTGCGATACTCTTAGAAAATGCGAGGATAGATAATACGAACAAAATTGCGTATCCTTGAGCAGATAGTTTAAAAAACGAGCGGAGAAACCATCCCTCCGAATTAACTCCACTTATCAGGTAATATTCCCAAATGCTCGCTAGATAAAAAAGGATTGTTGCCCCTAAAATTGGCATTTTTTTCCGTTCGAGAACGGGTTGAATTCTGTCATACGAGCTGCCCAAAAATAGACCTGTTGAAAATGGCAAAATCCAACTGAAAATCCAGCGCTCCATCAAAGGTAGAGGTATTGATATATATTTGAAAGCGGTTAAGTAGAAGAAAATTGTAAAAATTGCTTGAATTGTTAAGCCCAAAGCCAAAACTTTTCGGGGTTCTAAGAATCTTAATTTCACGAGAAGCCACCACCAGCCGTAGCATTGAATAATCACAACGATGAAGTAATAGGGAGGCATCACTGAACCCGTCAAGATATCTCTGAGTAATGAAAGTAAATCAAATTTTTGGAGTTCTCCCAAATTATTTAAGATGTACAAAGCTACTGACCAAAACAGATAAGGGGGTATAATTTTGGACAGTCTTTTTTTGACTACCAGTGCGGGATTATTTTGATTTTCCAGTTTGTTGGTGAGAAAAAAACCGCTCAACAGTAAAAATGCAGGTACGCAAAATAGTTGAAATGTATCGATCGCGACAAATAGAATTCTGCGATCGCGAAATGCGAAGAACCCAGCATGAGTAATCACAACACTGACGATGGCTAAAGCTCGGATCAAATCAAATTCAGCGAACCGATTAGAAACTTTTTGCATGGTAATAATTAGATTGTCAAAATTTGAATCAAGTTAGGAATTTTTTGTCTGATACCAAATCCCCGTTTGCTACCCCTTTTATCATTCGGCGGTTGAAACCGCTGCATAGAGTCAAACTTTCGTCCCAGCAAAGGGGGACTAAGAGATAAAGGGGGTCTTTAAGCCGGATTTGGTATGAGGATTAAAATAGCATAAAAGGTTATATTTGCTCCTATCTTCACAAAACTTATCTCTGCAAAAAATAAGTCACCTAGTGCTGGGACTGAGGAATAAAGACTATAGAGACTATTGCGAAAAAAAATCTACCTAAATTAGGTAGACTTTTAGAAATGTTCAAGCAATGAGTTCACTGTTGGCTAACCGTTGTTGTGATGGATGTGCGACGCAGAAACACTATCCAACTGCTCGCGCCCGTTGCGGATCACGCGCAGCATATCGCTCAACTTGTGCTCGATATTATCGAGCACTTGGTCGGCATAATCATCGGCTCCGTTTTGAATTTCCTCGCATTCAGCCATCGCCCTGACTCTCATCTCTTCCAATTCCTCTTGAGCCTGGTAGCGAATTTGTTCGACTTCCGCCAGCGTCGCCTGCTGAATTGCCTCGCAGTCGAGCAAAACTTGCTGCCGCAACTGATCTGCCTCTATCTTCGCCTGCTGAAGCAGGCCCATATCGTTTAAAATTTCTGCAGCTCGCTGTTCTGCTGCTTCTATCACTTCCTGAGCGTAAAGTTCTGCCTCTTGAAGCAAGTCGTCCTTGTGCCGGATGATCGTCTCGGCTTCCTGAAAGGCGATCGGCAAATTTAGCCTCACCAAGTCTAACTGATCGAGCAACTGTTCTTCATCCACCAGAGTGCGTCTGGTCATGGGAATTCGCGGGCTGTCGAGAACAATTTCCTCAAGCCGATTCAATTCCCGCTGGATGTCTACTCCTGCGGTTCGGGTGGGATCTCCGAAGGTGGCTGTGTTCTGAGGTGATTCGTTCTCAGTGCCGCGTCCGGTACTATCGGGTTCGATGCGAGTTGGTTCCTGCTGGCGTAACATTTGTAAATATCTAGGGCGACGTGTTTCGGAACAAGATGATCTACGGAGCCACCAAACTTGGCTATTTCTTTAACTACACTACTACTTAAAAAGCTGTACTCGTTAGAAGTTGCCAAAAAAACTGTTTCAATTTCACCCAGAAGGGTTTTATTGGTGTGGGCCATCTGGAGTTCCATTTCAAAATCTGTTAATACCCGGAGCCCCCGCAGCAGCACTTTGGCTTGTCGAATCTTAGCATAGTTTACTGTCAAACCCTCAAAACTGTCTACTTCTACATTTGGCAAGTGTTGGGTAGAGCGCAGGATCTGCTCGATCCGTTCCTCTACGGTGAACAGAGGGGTTTTGCTGGGGTTTCTGACTACGGTAACAATTACCCGATCGAATAGTCTAGATCCCCGCTCGATAATGTCTGCGTGACCGAAGGTAATGGGGTCAAAGCTGCCTGGATAGATTGCAATCACGAGTTTGGCTCAACGGAGTGAGGGGGAGTGGGGGAGTGGAGGAGTGGGGGAGTGGAGGAGTGGGGGAGTGGAGGAGTGGGGGAGTGGGAGAGTGGGGCTGTGGGAGAGTGGGAGAGTGGCAAAGCCGGAGATGTGGAAAATCTTCCTTCTTCCTTCTTCCTTCTTCCTTCTTCCCTCTTCCTTCTTCCTTCTTCCCTCTTCCTTCTTCCTTCTTCCCTCTACTTTTTCATGGAATGAGCTTTGTAGAAAGTTTCGAGGCTTTGCTTGTCGCCCACAAACCGCCAATGCCAAGGCTCGTAACTGACGCCTTGGCGATTGTTTTTGGGGAAGGACATTTCAAAGCTGAAGGCGACGGCGTTGGCTTCTAACCACTTGAATGCTTCGGTATTTTCAAAACTGGGGCTGAGGTTGTGTTCGGGGGCGCTGCCGTCGCCGATGTCGATCGCATAACCGGTGTGGTGTTCGCTGTAACCTGGTGGGGCGCTGACTTCGGCTCGCTTGCTGGCGTTTTGCCTGCGTTCGGCTTTCACGTCAAAAAATACGTGCTGTTGGTCTTGCAGGGAGCGAAAGCCGGATATGGGAGCGAAATAGATGCCTGATGCCGCTGCGGCGTTGACCATTTCCTGATATTTTGCTGCTGCTGAGGTGCGGAGTTTGACGCTACCGTCGGAGGTGACGCTTACCAAGTCTTTTGCTGGTGCTTCTGGGTACGGCAAGTGTCCCAGCAGGTTTTCTGGGATGCCGGGGGCGGTGGCTTTGGGGGTGGTAGCTGGACTCGCGACAGACGGAGACGCGGAACTGGTGGGCGCTGAGTCTTGTTGAGTTTGCTCTGCCTGACTGGTGGCTGGGAACAAGTTAAAGTTGAGGTGCAGCCAGATGCTGACCCCAAAGGCTAAGGCGGCCAACCCTAGCAGTTTCCAAATCAGCCCTTTTTTCTTAGACTGACTCTGCCCTGCTTCTGGGTATGGGTGATCTCGCACTGCTTCTGGAATTTCGTCGGCGACAAGCTCCGAGGCTTGCGGGGGTTTTCTTGACAGACTAGCGTTATCCAAGCCAGCTCCACTCCTGCACTTCAATAAGGCTCAACGTTACAAATTGTAGACCGATTTGGGCGATCGAACAGCTACAATTGCCGCTGAGAATATATCATCTCTTTCACACTTCGCCCCGTCCCATCCGCCAACTCTCGAATCTGTTGCTTGGGCCCACAGTCGATCGTCCCTGCGAGGCCGAACTGGTTGGCGCTGGTAGCGCTGGTTTATTTTAAGTGTAATTTGTTACTGTTCCACAAAATCTAACAATTCTTCGATCGACACATCAAACGTCCGCGCCAATTTTAGCAGAGCACCGATGTCAGCCATTGCCATACCGGGCGATCGGGCATAACTTTTAACAGTATTGTAGGATACTCCAGAGCGATCGGCTACTTCCTTTAGCGATCGGGCTTCGAGCGCCGTCAATGTCTAATTAGTAGCTTAAAGCTCGATCGACCCAAATCAAACCTTACCAACCTCAGCTAATTCTGCAACATCACTAACACAACCTTCGTCTTCCCCTTTCTCCCCTTCATCAACCGCAACCGTTAACTTCAATCCCAAAACCTTCAGCCAATTAGCCAAAGCATAAATTGTCGCGCTTCCATGATGCGACAGCAAAACATCTAATTTTTCCAGATGCAATGAGGCCTCCTCATCTGACATAATTGGTTCCCCAAGAGCCTCAAATACATTGCTAAGTGCTTTGAGCATGATTCCTAATTCCAAATCTCCTGATTCTTCCTCAAATATCTCTGTGAGGTAAGCCACAGCAAATAAGGGGTATTGGAGAAATTTAATTTTCAAGGGATGGTAAGGTACGCTTTTAGGCATTTTCTCGACTCCTGTATTCTTCGGAATCTTAAGGATTGCAAGCCTTGACGGAGTTAAGGAAATTGAATCTACTAATATCCATGAGTATCTAAATATTCTTCAAAAGTCTCGTCTGTTTCATCGCTATCATAGCCAAAAACAGCCTCCCTTGCCGCTCTAACTTCACCTTCGTCGAAACCCTGACCTTTGCGATCGTACACATCTACGTCCCTACAGCTTTCCACATCTGATGCCCTTTGCGATCTAGAGGGCTTCACCGCGCGAACCTTTCCCTTTGACAATTGCTCCAAACTTTTACCTACAGAGAGCCGCCAAGGATTCATTTCATTAGCTTGCCTCAGACACTCGATCGCATCTGCTGTTCTGTTCAACTTTGCCACAGCAAATGCTTCTCCAATCAGAAATATATCTTTTTCTTTTTCCTGTTTGAGTTCCTGAAATACTTGATTTGCCAGGTCGAATTTACCAGATCCCAAAAAAGAGCAACCCATTAAAAACTTAGAAGTTGTTTTATCTAAATTTCCTTTGTCCTTTAGCGCTTCTTGTAATTCTTTTCCTGCTTGCTCCGATCTACCTGACAATATTAATGCCATAGAGAAAGTATGAATTACATAGGAGTCTAATTTACAATTTCGGTACTTTTCAATAATTTTAATAGCCTTTGCATACTCTTCTTTTGTGATATAAAGTCTTGCCAGCCTTTCAGCGATGTAATCTTTTTTTTGCCTTTGCTTTTCCTGAGAACGAGGCAAGTTTAGCGACTGAACTAAATACTTTTCCGCTTGGTCGCGATAATCAATAGCTTCTGGTTTGTCTAACTGACCGTAACCGCTCAAAATCCAGTATTGAACAAATGCCGTTTTGCCGAGAGAATACAACTTATCAACACCCTCACAGACACCATTTATTGCAGTTGTGGCAGATTCACCCTCCGGCCTGTCACATTCCCAACACTTATAAAAATATCGCCACGCATTGTTAGCATTTTCTAAATCTTTGGGAACGTAAGTAATACAATCTTCCTCACGAATATTGTGACGCAATCTCAATGCAAAAACTGCTTTGTCCCACTCATTGACAATCATTTGATAGTAGGCAGATCCGATGCTGTATAGCGACTTGATATATTCTTTGCGACAACGGCTACGCTCTCGGTTTTGCTGTGGATTGCTAGGATCTAGTGATTCCCAAATTTGGAGAGCTTTCTCGAAAGATTCAATTCCTTCTAGACGTTTTTGTTTTGCAAGTTCTAAATTTCGCTCTTTCCAATAGGTGTTAGGTAGGACTTCTGCAAGTAAATACCCCTTTCGGTAGTGGTCTTTGATGCGATTAGGATCTAGGGAAATTGCCATATCGTAGTATTTGATCGCTCGCTCTGCCTCTTGTCGAAGTTTTCCATCACGCCTATTTCTAGGTGTTTTTAGTTCCATCGCATTCTGATAGTGTAAATATGCTATATTTGCTAAATAAGTAGGATTATTCGGCATTAATTCGACACACCGCTGGCGCAGCATTTCCGCTTCACGGCGATACTTACTCTTGCAATTTAAAAATTCAGTCTTTTCTGGCTCTTTTCTAGGAATATCTTCTACCGAAACCTCTGCTAACTTCCCACAGGCAAATCCGACTTCGCTCAACATTTCGGCATCTGTCCATAGGGGATGCTGACTGAGACCATCTAGGGGGGAAATTATGTTATATATACCGCCCCAATCACTTCGAGTTTTCAACAATTTAATTTCATTTTTTAGAGTTGAATTACCGGGATTAGGTAGTTTCATTAAAGCTCTCATTTGTTCGCTATCTAGCACACAGCAGAAAGGTAAATAAGCACCTTTTTCGAGCGCTCCTGCCCCGATCATTTGTCCCCGAAGACGTTTGTAAAAATCCCCCGACGTAATATTTAAATCAGCTACAACAGAAAACCGAATGATTACTTGCGAGTCTGTTCGATAAAACGAACTTACTCTGAGTTGTTTAGCTTTCCGAATATTCTCCTCTTTTTTCCAATAAATACCTATTACATCTTCAATAGAGTCAAGAGTGATAGCTGGGAAATTAGGGAACAACGCTACTATTTCATCTAAATATCTGCCTTGATAGGTGATTTGCCCTTGTTGAAACCGCGAATCGTCGGCTCTGGTTATAATTGTTACCACTTTTTTTAACTCCTGGATATAAAGACCCTGCGTAGCTGAAGTTAAATGCTTTACATATCAGCGTATCAGCTCTATAGCGCTGCTGAGCTACCGCAATCGCGATTGGCAGACACTGGTGCTTATTATAACTCAAGTTTCGCCAAGGCGGATCTCAGTAAGTCAGGCAAGAGGCCAATCCCGCAGATTGCTCGATCGGCCCTTGACTTCATGCGCTACAATTATTAAGAAATCTTTAGTTAGATCCGTTTAACGTTCCAGACGCATTATGAGTCTTCCCATTCGCAACGTCGCCATCATTGCTCACGTCGATCACGGCAAAACCACCCTTGTGGACGCTCTCCTCAGACAGTCCGGGATCTTCCGCGAAGGGGAAGAAATCCCAGATTGCGTCATGGACTCCAACGACATCGAGCGCGAACGTGGCATTACCATCCTTTCTAAAAACACCGCCGTCAGGTACGGAGAAACCCTGATCAACATCGTCGATACCCCCGGACACGCGGACTTCGGCGGAGAAGTCGAACGAGTTCTCGGCATGGTTGACGGCTGTCTGCTGATCGTAGACGCCAACGAAGGCCCGATGCCGCAAACGCGCTTCGTGCTCAAAAAAGCCCTCGAAAAAGGACTGCGCCCGATCGTCTTTGTGAATAAGATCGATCGCGAGCGAGCAGACCCCCACAAAGCCGTCGATAAAGTTTTGGATCTGTTCCTCGAACTAGGTGCTGACGACGATCAGTGCGAATTTCCCTATCTCTTCGGTTCCGGCTTAAGCGGTTACGCCAAAAAACACCTCGAAGACGAAGGGGTAGATATGAAGCCCCTCTTTGAAGAAATCCTCGACCACGTACCACCCCCTGTAGGCGACCCCAACAAGCCACTACAACTGCAAGTAACCACCTTAGATTACTCAGAATACGTCGGTCGCATCGTCATCGGCCGCATCCACAACGGCACGATTAGAATCGGCCAACAAGCAGTCTTAATCACAGAAAGCGGCGCGATTGTCAAATCAAAAATTACCAAATTGATGGGCTTTGAAGGCCTGAAGCGGATTGATATCCCAGAATCTTCTGCTGGTAATATTGTCGCCGTTGCCGGTTTTGCTGATGCGTATATTGGCGAGACAATTACCTGTCCCAACGACCCGCAAGCGCTACCTTTAATCAAAGTAGACGAACCAACTTTGCAGATGACTTTCTCTGTGAATGATTCGCCGTTCTGCGGTCAAGAAGGTAGTTTGGTAACATCGCGTCAAATTCGCGATCGGCTAATGCGAGAACTCCAAACCAACGTCGCCTTGCGCGTCGAAGAAACCGAATCTCCCGACAAATTCCTCGTATCCGGCCGTGGCGAACTCCACCTCGGAATCCTGATCGAAAATATGCGTCGCGAAGGATACGAATTCCAAGTATCTCAACCGCAAGTAATCTACCGCGAAATCGGCGGTCGTCCCTGCGAACCCTTTGAATGTTTGGTGTTAGACGTACCCGAAGAAGCAGTCGGCGGCTGCATCGAACGCCTCGGTCAGCGGAAAGCAGAAATGCAAGATATGCACGTCAGCAGCACCGGTCGCACCCAAATCGAATTTTCAGTCCCCGCTCGCGGTTTGATTGGATTCCGAGGCGAGTTCATGCGCTTGACTCGCGGCGCTGGAATTATGAACCACAGCTTCCTCGACTATCGCCCCCTCGGTGGAGAAATTGTCGCCCGTCGCAACGGAGTATTGATTTCCTTTGAAGAAGGAGTTGCAACTACTTATTCACTGAAAAATGCTGAAGACCGCGGCGTATTTTTCATTACCCCCGGAACCAAGGTTTACAGAGGGATGATTATCGGAGAAAACAACCGAGATGAAGACATGGAGCTGAATATTTGCAAGTCGAAGCAGTTGACAAACCACCGCGCATCTGGTGGTGAAGAATTGGCGCAATTGCAAGCACCAGTCGATATGAGTTTGGAGCGCGCTTTGGAATACATCGGCCAGGATGAATTGGTGGAAGTAACACCACAATCTATTCGTTTGCGGAAGGTTTCTAAGAAGTTGGTCAAACGCTAAAAACAGTCTAGGGCTGGCAATTTTGCCAGCCCTTAGTGTCAACTTCAAACTATTGATTAAAGATATAGATCGATATACGCTAAATTTTGAATAATTCTGGTTCTATGTATTGATGGGTAGAAAACGCGATATTAAACAGGTTGATGCGATCGCTAAGGAGTTTAAGATGGGAGGTGAATTAAGGATTGCTTTTGGTTTATTCATTGAGGAAGAAAAGAAAAATGGTTATGGTGGAACTTTAAACCGTAGAGGCGATTTTACTTATGAAGAACTCCGCCAGAAAGCAAAAGAATTTTTAGAGGATATTTAAATGGCTATTCAAACATCCATTGCTAATCAGAAGCCAAATATCGAGCAAATTATTTCAGTCATTACTAAACCGATAATCGGAGAAATTTGTCATCAGGTTATATTTAGTTATGGGGATGAATTACGGCTAGATTTCGGTGAGATGTCTGCCTATACTCACCCAAAATTAGCACATCTATGCAAAGGTAGTTGGCAATTTGGCACAAGGGCAACACCTTGGGTTTTCAAGCAAGGCGATCGCATTTTAACTTCTTCCTTGCCAGTAGATATAGATGAGCTAGAAATAGATGAGGTAGAAATAGATGCTGTCAAAAAAGTTTTGCAGCAATTGGAAAATAAAGAATTGATTGATTTTGTGATTTATGCTCATAATATTAGTCTCACTCTAGTTTTTGAGGGTGATTACCAACTAATTTTACAGCCAGATTTGCAAGATGATTCTGGACTTCCATATTGGGAATTGTTCATGCCAACAGAACAAGTTTTGACGGTTGGGCCTGGATTTTTTTGGGAATGTAAATCAATTCACGAAGGTTATTGATATTAAATTAAATTGAGGATGGCTTTATGCCTCTAAAATAGTGTGTTGTAGCCAACTCATTATAGTTTGAAGTAAATCGGGGTTATGGGAGGAGAAGGTTTGCAGGGGTGGATGAGGTGTGTCGGTGATGAGACAGAGAGTACCGTCGAAGCGGGTAAGGGCATTGAGCAAAGTAGGGCTCAAACCTTGGGCGGCGGGGGATGTGGGGTCTTGGTAAAAGATGAGGATGAGGTGTTTGTCGCTGTCGCGGCGGAGTCGATTCCAGTAGGATTTGAGTTGGGGGAGGGTTTCGGGTTCGCTGTTGGGGCGTTGGGGACAGTTTTGGTCGAGGAATTGTTCGTAGATGTCGAGGGCGGGGTTATCTGTGTCGATGAATTTGCTGGTATCGATGCAAATTAGCTGTACGGATTCGATTAATTGTGTGTCTGCAAGTCTGGCATCAAGGATGTTGGGTAAATCTGCTAAATTGAGGCTTTGGGTGAAGGGGGTAGAACCGACTCCTGTTGTTTCTGGGACTTCTGGATGGGGTGTGGTGAGTTGATGGTGCCATGCTTGATAGAAAGTTGGGTAAGGCAGATTTTGGGCGCAGTTCCAGAGGATTTGAAAGCAGTCTTTGTAGAGGTCAAAATTGGTTTCATGAGTCGTATCGGACAGAAAGTGTTGCAACGCTGAGACAACAGAAGGTATTTGGTCATTTTGCACAATTTTTTTCAAAATGTCAGCGACTTCCCAACGGGTATCCCGATCATTAGTCGTTGACATAATTTCGATTAAAGCAGTAGTGGCCTCTGGGTTGCCTGTGGCAATTTCACCTAAACTTTCAGCAACTCTACAACGGGTATCATCATCAGTAGTAGGTGAGAGAATTCCGATTAAAGCAGTGATCACCTTTGGGTTGCCTGGGTCAATTTCACATAAACTTTTAGCGACTATCTGAAGGATATCCTTATCAGTAGTCGCTGAGAGAATTTCGATTAAAGCAGCAATCGTCTTTTGGTTGCCTGGGTCAATTTTCCACAAACTTTCAGCGACTTTCCCACGGGTACGCTCATCATTAGTGGCTGACATAATTTCCGTTAAAGCAGCGCTTGCCTTTGGGTTGCCTATCGCAATTTTACCCAAACTGTCAGCGACAATCCAACGGCTCAAATTATCATTAGTTGCTGATATAAATTCAATTAAAGCAGCTATTGCCTCTGGGTTGCCTGTCGCAATTTTACCCAAAATATTAGCGACTTTCTCACGGGTCTCCTTATGATTAGTCACTGACATAATTTTGAGTAAAGTAGTGATAGTCTCAGGGTTGCCGGTCGCAATTTCACCCAAACTGTCAGCGACAACAGCACGAGTATGCCAATCAGTAGTCGCTGACATAATTCCGATTAAAGCATCGATTACATCTGGGTTTACTGGGTAAATTCCACGTAAATTGCAAGCGACATTCTTACGAATATCCTCATCATTAGTAGTTGATAGAATTTCGATTAAAGTAGCTATCGCCTCTGGATTGCCTGGGTCAACTCTAGCCAAAGTGTTCGCTACACTCTGACGCATATCCTCATCATTAGTCACTGAAATAATTTTGAGTAAAGCAACGATCACCTCTGCGTTGCCTATTGCAATTTTACCCAAACTCTCAGCGACTATCCTACGGGTAAACTCATTAGTCACTAAGAGAATTTCGATTAAAGTAGCAATCGCCTCTGGGTTTCCTGTGGCAATTTTACCCAAACTGTAAAGGATACTCCAGAGGATATTCGAATCATTCCTATGATCAGTCACTAAGAGAATTTTGATTAAAGTAGCGATCGCATCTGAGTTGCCTGTTGCAATTTCACCCAAACTATAAACGACTTTCCAAATGGTATACCCATCAGTAGTTACTGAGAGAATTCCGATTAAAGCAGCGATAGCCTCTGGATTTCCTGTTCCAATTTCACCCAATATCTCACCGACTGTCCGAATGGCATAGTCCTGTTCAGTCGTTTTCAGTAAATCAATGAGTTGGTTGACAGCTATACTATAGTTAGTCTGTAACAGTGCTGATCTTGCTTCCTCTTCAATAGGATTGAGAAATGTCTGCCATTTTTGTTTTTCAATATTGAAACAACCGCAACTCCACTTAATGATTTTTGCTACTATTTCCTGAACCCCCGAACAATCTTTAAACTCAGCTATCCCCGCAGCAGCTAGAAAATAGGATCGAAATCGATAAAATTCATTGCACCCATCCTCAAACCCAATCAATGCCTCAATAAACTCCTCCTTCTGCTTCCGATTCACACCCTCCAGCCCCAACCACAGCAAAATCACCTGCTTCCACTGCGCTGCAAAAATCCGATATTCCTTCCCCACCACCGGAAAATCAACATGATTCCGAGGTAAAAAATAATCCCAATCATCCACCGCCAACGCCGCAAAATACTCCTGAAACGTCGCATGATAAAACGCATAGACATATTCTTCCGGTTCATCAAAATCGATGCCTACCCGATTCAACCATCCTAGAGATAACGCTAATGATAATAAAGACGTTTCATCACTGCGTTCTCCTAAATACTCACTCACTAACCGATAGGACAAACGAAAACGACTGGATTTCCCATCAATTGCAGCTTTTGCTAATTCTCCTAACCCTTCATGTAAGAGTTTTTGGAGTTTCTGACACTTACTCAGAGTTTTGCCACATAGCTTTGCATAGCTTTTGATAAACTGCTCTTTCCAGCGATAGATATACTTAATAAAACTGGCATATAATTTTGCCTGAGTATCCGGTAAAGTTCCCTGTCTCGAACTCCAAATTTGACACAACATCCACAACCGCAACGGATTTTGAATCAACTCCTTCAGACGGGAATTCTCCGACTCTCCTAATTCCGCCTCCAAACTTTCCCCCGTCGCAGCATCCCCCATCCCCGCAAACCAACGGCGAATATACTCCGTAACTTGTTCCGCATTAAACTCCAAATTGCGAAACACATCAAACCCCGAAAAAGCATTTTTATCCGCCTCCCAAACATTCACCCGACAAGTCACCACCACCCGCGCCGCCTGCACCCATGACCTTAATAAGTCTTTCGCCAACTGCTGTATTCCTTGAGTGTGCGCCATTTCATCCACACCATCCAGCAACAACCAAACCCGATTAATTTGTGCTTCTAAATCACCGCGCGTCACTTCTCCTTGACACCGAAACAACCACACTTTTTCCAAATACTGACAGATATCTTGCTCCCCTAATTCAGCTAAATCTATCCAAATCGGCAACCCCAAATCTTGCTCTAAAATCCAATCGGCAATCTTCTGCAACCGCGTGGTTTTCCCCGCACCCGGTTCGCCAATAATCGCAATTTTTCGCCCTTGACTGATGTCGCTTTTCCCTTGTCGCAACACATCCTCAAAAAAGCGTTCTTCAGCAATGGGAATCAGTTTTTCTGTTTCTTTTTCCTTTTCTTCCTGCTGATTCCCAGGCTGAGGTTTGGGTTTTTGGCGTTCAACAATGGCTAAGGGAACATAAACCCCATCCAGTTGCGGAGTCATCCCGTTGGCGTTGGTAAAGGGATTGGTGGTGAGTTGCTGTTGTTGGGCGAGGTTTTGGCGGCAGATTTCTTGCCAGTTTAGGGACTTTTTTGCACCTCCAGAATTTTCAGCTTTTTCGACTGTGACAGAGCCAATTTTATCCTGCCATTGCTTCTCAATTACTTCTAAATTTTTTTTAGGCTTTGTTTGATGATCTAGTTTGAGGGAAAATTTCCAAAAACCTTGATTTCTTGCACTAGGTTCAAGGACAAGTATACCTAAGTCTTTCAGACAGTCCAAAACATCTTGGATTGCCTCTCCTCTTCTCTGGGCGTTATCGACATTCTTTTCATCCTTGGGTTGAGAGAGTTCTAACGCTTTTCCGAAACATTCCACCAACGTCCATAAATCTTCTTTAGTGATTCCTTTGTCAACGATTTTGGTTTGTTTGTTGCATTTTTGCTGAATTTTCCCGGATACCCGCAACTCCTTTCCATTTTGTACCCATTCCAGGTTAAACGTAGCTTTCAGCTTATCCTCCGGCACGGCAATTTCCTCATCCGCGAGGGCGAGTAAGGCCTCAACCAGTTTGAAAACGTTGTTTTTTGTGGTGGCGTTTTTCCCGTATTTTCGTGCCATCGCTACCTTTTGAATAAAATTCATCGTCGCTTGGGCAAGTTTGCCCAAACCAGTTGGTTTGCCCAAGCGCTTAACCCCGATTATACAAAGGTTTCAGAATTTTTGGTTTTTGCTTGATTGGGCAAAAGCCCAAAAAAACAATTTACCTCATAAGCACAAAACGAGGTGAATTATGAACGACCAAAAAGACAAAATCAAACAACGCGAAGCATTAGAAGATGCTTATGACAATTTTGTTCAACCCTACGTTAATCAATTTATTGAAGTTAACGCCCAGTCTTCACCCAATATTGATGTTGCGCTTCCTGGGTTTTGCTGTGTGTCGGGATGGTTGGTTTTGGTTGTATTGTATTGTTTTTGGACGCGCTATCGAATGTCATCAAAATAGCCTGTATTATTCGGCGGTTGAAACCGCGTCTACACAAACGAAGTCTGCCTCCGCAGACTAAGAGGTAAACGGGGTATTTAAACCAGGTTTGGTATAATATCGTTATACCAAACTGCTGCTATATGAGCTGATGGCAAAACTTTACTATCGTGGCATGGCAAGGTTGAATTATGGTTTGGAGTTAGTGAATTCTATTTACCAATGCCGTCAAATTTAGACTACAAGAAAATCCGAGAAATTCGCATCTTACCAAAAAATGAGAAATTCTATTTTGAAGGTTCGCATTTGGACTCTTCAAGAATCCCCGTCCCGGAGCGGGATGGGAATTATCAAACATCAGGGCGATCGCACGCTGAACTAAGTCACACAATATGTTTTAATTTATATTTGAGCAAAATCTAGACAAAACCAGCCATGAGTCCAAAATCAATAGCCGTAATCAACTTCAAAGGCGGTGTCGGAAAGACCACCGTCACTTGGAGTCTGGGAAATATTATATCCCAAGGAACCGACTTAGAAGTCTTGATGTTAGACTTAGATCCGCAAATGTCGCTCACAGAGGCGATCGGACTTAACGAAAATACAGGTCATTTAGATGACAAATTTGGTAAGTGGTACGAAAAATCTCTCAAGCACAGACTTACAATTTATGACGCTCTAGAAGTCTTTAAAAAAGCCGGACAGAACTTTAAATTTCCCGTTGGTTTCGACACCATTTATCAGATTGACGAACAGTTGCATTTTGTCCCTTCAGTTGAAGAATTGTATTGGTTGGATATCGATGGATTTGAGGGAAAAAGCGTTAAAGACTTCATCCGCCGATTCATCGGCAAAATCGCCAACTCTGCCAATCTCCCCAAATACGACTTGATGCTTTTTGACTGTTCGCCTTCCTTCAGTCTCCTCACCTACAGCGTACTCTCTTGCTGCGACTTAATATTAATTCCCGTCAATCCCGATTATTTTGGTTCTAGGGGATTGAGTTTAGTTTTAAACTCGCTTCAGAAACGGATTGAGCCTTATCCGTTTCCCAAGATAGCAGTCTTTATGAATAAAGCTAAAACCTATGGAGGATTGCTGACAAATGAAGTTCAGTTTTACATGAGAGAAGTAAAGAGACTTTGCGATGAGATATCCAAAGATAATAACATAGAAGTTAGATTTTTAGAATCGACGATTCGGGAAAGCGTCGGGCTAAAACGGGCGATTAATGAGGGAGAACTGCCGCGAGAATTAGTTAGAGAATTTGAAAAACTCTGGCGCGAGTGTGAGGAGTATCTGAAATGAGTAAAAAAGAAAGTTTGGCTGCTTCCGAACAAGAAAGCGGGGGGTTAGTTGAGGAAATTGGCGAACTTAAGGAAATCTTGCGGGACGTTGCTCGAAAATTAACCCGGCTTGAGACTCAAGTCAAGCGGGGAGTGATGTCTGCTGGCTCAAAAACTTCGGATATTCCCAGGGGTGCTGATGTTAATAAACCTGTTAATATATCGGCGGGAAATGTTCTAGAAGTTTATGAAGAACTGCGTTTACAAGCTAAGAATGGTAATGAAGAAGAGGTGAGGCAAAAGTTGTTGGCAATGAGTGCAACTGACTTGAACTTGATGTGTTGCGAGTTAGGGATGCCGCCCAGCAGCAAGAATCCGTCCCGCAAAAAAATGTTTGAGCTAATTATTGGCAGAATTAAACAGAGTTTGAGGCTGTCGCGGCATATAGACCGACAAACACTTTGAAAATTAGCAGAGAAATCGATAAAATGCGTTTTAACTTGCATTTCCCCCTGCGATATGGAACAGGCAAGATGCCCGTTCCACAAAAGCCTGTTCCACAAGATTTTCAGTTGAGTGTGGGGAGTAGGGGTTGGGCATCTTGGCCGCCCCTGAAAAGCTTGTGGCAAATTCTGCAACTTTTCAGCTTCCATAAATTATGGTCGATAAGTTCGATCGGCCTCATCTCCCTAACACTCTTAATCAGCTTGTTTTTGAGCCTTCACAGCCCTCCCCCAACCGCAGCCCAAAAACCAAGGATACTAGCGTTTACCGCCCTCCAGATGCGGGGCAGCGAGCCCAGAAACAGTTTATTTGCCCTCAATGCTACCAGTTCCGGTCGCCGCGAACTTACACCTAATATAGATGTTAACAGTCCCCTCGTGTGGTCGCCCAACGGCCAGCGACTGGCTTTCGTTGGCGGATACAGCGACATCTATACAGTCAATGCTGACGGTTCTCGACTAACTAAACAGTTTGCTGAGGCTGGTTGCAAAGCAGCTAATTTTGCAATAGGTTGGTTTTCCAACAGCCAGAAACTTGTTTTTGCCCGTTCTTGCGACGGTTTTACCTCTGATGCTCCCGGTAGCCAATCACTTTATACAAGCAACAATTCTGGCATTAAAGGAACTAAATTAGTTCGGGAATTGGAAGTAGGAGGAGAGCCGCCTAAAACAGAAATTTCATCACAATTTTACCTTGCGCCGGACGGTCAGCAGGTAGCATTTGTCAAGGATAAAAATATCTACAAAATGAATGCCGACGGTTCGGGAATGACCCAACTAACTAAAAGTGCCGGCGAATATATATCTGGCAGCAGTCAACTTGTTTGGTCGCCCGATCGCACAAAAATTGCTTTCCTGTTCGGTGCTTATCCGAAACAGCAAATTTACACAATTAATGCCGATGGAACAAACCTCAAAAATTTGACTAACAACCCGCAAAATGAGGTTTACAACGTCAAAATCTTTTGGTCGCCCGACAGCAGCAGCATTGCTTACTATTATAATAAACCCGGCGATTCATCAGGCGAACAGCAAGATATCTACCTGCTCGACATTAACCGGGGGACAGCCAAGAACCTCACCCAAAAACCCAGAAAATACGACGAAATTTCGTGGTCGCCCGATGGCAAATTTATTGCTTTCGTCGCCGGAGAGTTCAACAATCAAAAACTCTACACAATCAATGCTGACGGGAACCAGCTAAATCAACTAGCTACCAGGCTAAAACCGTCGGCGATTTCAGAATTAGCTTGGTCTTCTGACAGCAAGCAAATTGCTTTTATATATAATGAAATCCCAGGAGACAAAAGCAACTTGTATGTAATTAATCGCGACGGTTCGGCATTGACTAAATTGACAAATGACAAGGATTTGAATGCTAGCAATCCGGTTTGGCAACCGCAGTAAAGTTAAGAGCCAAAATATGCTGTCGGGGTGGGTTTTAGCACAGATAAACCCAGAAAGGCGGGCTATCTTTGCATCGCCTTGGAGCGAAAGCGGGTTACTTAACAAGAAACAATCCACCAAACTAAACACTCAAAACTATTCTCAAATTGGGGAAGACGCAATAATTTTTTTCTCCTTTAATGGCTGGTGAACTTGCAATTCCTTTGACTCAACTTCCTGGTGCTTTTCATCCTGCACCTGTTTATCAATTTTGGGCAACTTTAAAATCGCCCCCGCTAAAACCCAATAATACACGGACACTGGATCTACATCTAGCGGATAGTATTGAGTATTGATCGTAATAAATCCAACAAACACCCAAAAACTAGCTCCGTAACTCCGCAAACTTTTGTCCTTGACTGATCGGTAAGCTCTAAAAGTTAGAAAAGCTAAGTGTAAAAGCATCATCTGAAAACTAATCATTCCCGGATAACCGAGTTCGTAGATCAACTTAGGTTGGAAAGTTTCAATTAGCTGCGTGGTACCAAATATTCGCGTTGAATTAGTGGCTCGTCCCACACCTCTACCGAGAGGTTTGTCAATGATAAAATTGTTGCTCTGCTCGAACTGATTAAAGAGAAACTGCTGGGGCGGTGCAGCATTCCAGCGACTAACAAAACTCTCCCACCGCTGCTCGACAATTCCCGGGTTAATAGCTGCACCGACAAACAGCAGAATCGCCAGTCCGGCACCGACGGGAATAAATCGTTTTAAATTAACTAATTGACCGGTGAGAACTAGCAGGATTGCTGTAGCAACGGGAACCATAACTAAAGCAGCTCTTTGACCGGAAATAACTGCATTGGCAAATACTAATGCCATGCCAAATAAACCGATAACTCGCCACCAGAATGAAGGATCGCAAAAGGCAGAGGCAAAGGTTAAAAAAGCATTAGAAATTAAAAACCACGCCCACTGCCAAGGCGCGACAAAAGTTCCCGGCAAGCGGACAAACTTGACTTCTGGACTGAACACTAAAGAACCGCCGACAAAACATCTAGCTTCCAGCGTTGCTTTATATAATTCTGCTCCGATCATTCCTCTGGTTCCCGCACACTTTCCACTTTGCAGCAACAGGTACTGAATCAAACCGAGAAGGCAGCAAACGATCGCCAAAACGATGTGCATTCGACTAAAAAACACCAAATCCTTCTTAGTGCGGAGCAGATAATAGGTACAAGCAATCAGCGGTATGTAACCTATCAATACTTTTAAGCCGAGAATTCCTTGCAGAATTGGTTTGTCGCCGCCCCTAGGGTTGAGCTGCATCTCCCCGTTGACAAAAATTAAAGTCAGCATTGCCATCATCAACAGGATGCTGAAGGTAGAAAGCATTTGTTTGGGAATGAACAGGGGCAACTGTTTCTTTTTGCAGCTTTGAATTAGGGCGATGAGAGCTGGTATGTAGAAAGCATCTTTGGCTACTTGAAATGCAGCATTCCCGCCGCCAATTGCGTAGGTAATTGTACCGCTGAAAGGCAGGTAAATTAGAAAAGTCCACAAAGCTTGACGGGGGTATTTGTAGGAAAGCAGCAAGATGGCTGCGGCTGCGCCTCCTGCAATAGCAATCTTAGGGCCGACTACGAACAACAGGGGAATGCTGAGAGCAACGCTGACTAAGCAGCTTATGGCGATCGCCTGCACCACTTCATTGCGCTTTTCTGAAATTTTGCGTTTTTGTGCAGCTACTTCTTTTTTGCTTAGCGCTGTTGTTTTTTCGCTGTGCTTGTGTTTGGATTTCTTGGATTTGCGCTTGGTTTTCAACATATAGCAGAAGCAAGAAGGAAGAAGGAAGAAGGAAGAAGGAAGAGGAAGGGAAGAAGGAAGAAGGAGGGAAGAAGGAGGGAAGAAGAAAGAGGGATTTAGTTGCCTAAGAGAGAAAGAAGAAGCAATCGAGTCCTTATGTTTGTGCTATTAAGAAAGTCCTCCCCGTCAGGGCAGTTCCTATAATTTTTATAAGACACTTATGTATAAGGCGGAAGACACTCTGATATAGAAGGCTGGAGATGTAGAAGGTAGAAGGCAGAAGGAATAGAAGCGAACAGATTTTGGCAGATGTGGTAACTTATTTTTAAAGTCAAGATCGAGAAAAAGTCTCGGTCGAGATTGTCGGTGTGACGCGGGCACAAATTACACTGGCGACCTTGTAGAATATAACGGCTGCATCTATAATGTACAAAAATGTACAAATCTCGAAAAAATAATTTTAATCTAGCGGTGAATATGAAATTAACAAAATTTGTATCGATCGGCATTGCCCTAGTTTTAGGAGCAAGCGGGAGCATATTATCTAGCAGCAGTAGAGCATTAGGGGCAGAAAAAGTAGTCCTCACATTTGGCCCGATCAGACAAGCCATCAATGTCAGCGACTTAGAAGAATTTGCTAAAAACGGCACGACGACGCCAACCCTCCAACAAATTATCCGGTTCTCCAAAATGGACGCGCAAATGCTGCGGGGGTTCATGGGTTTAGAAATTGGTTTAAAGCCTGCTAATCTGGCGAGGGTAGTTTACAGCACCCCAGGAGAAAAAATCACTGACGACATCGGTCAAGCAATTCGGACTCAGCGCCGCACAGAAAGCGGGAAAGCTTTGCGGGCAGCGGTGATCCTGGCATCCGGGGATGACGGTAAGGTATCACTGCTAGAAATCCTGAAAAAGTATCCTCTCAACGAGGTTTACGTAGATGTTGCCAGCCTTCGCACCGCTGTTGGGAAAGTTCAGAGTATAGCCGGAACTCTGCGAAGCCTGCTTCAAGATGTGACGCGATCGACAACTCGCACAACTGAAACAAATCCCACCGAAAGTCCGATCAAACCTCGCCCCAGCGTGCAGCCCACAACTCCGCCTCCAGCGCCGCGCCGCGCCGCCCCCTTGCCAGCCCCCGCACCGCAGCCTGTGACACCGGTCAGAGGGCTTTGGTAAAAAAATCATAAATGTGTGCTAAAGGCGGGTTGAAGGGGCTGTTGTGGCATTCTGCCGACACTTTTGATATCGTTTCCGGTTGCATCAGAATCATAAAATCGAGTCAACAGTCAACAGTCAACAGTCAACAGTCAACAGTCAACCATCATTCCGGTGTAACCGGAAATGATATGAGACCATACCCGCCCCCGCCCCTACCCTTATCCCAACCCCCAAGAGGGTTAGGACTTTTGTGAAAACTCCCAAAGCAATCAATTTTTCTTGAGCAATTTTTTGAGCAACTTAGGAATCTCTGAAGGTCGAGCCGCCACAGGTATGTCGGCGTCTTCAAAGGCAGCCATTTTGTTTGGGGCCGAAACTCCAAAGGCTTTCTGGGCAGCAGCCCTAGAACTGATCAGGATGCCGGCGTGGCCCAAAGACGGCCCCTTGGGAGCGTAGCGGCCGGCTAGATAGGCAACCACGGGTTTGTCGATCGCCGAGGCGATGTAAGAAGCTGCAGCTTGTTCACTCCACCCGCCAACTTCCCCCACCAAAACTATCGCTTCCGTACTGTCGTCTTCGTCCAAAATTTGCAGCCACTGCATAAAAGAAGAACCGACAATCGCGTCGCAACCAATACAAACCGCCATCGACTGTCCCAACCCAGCCTCCGTCAGTTCTAGGGCAACTTCGTAAGTCAAAGTGCTGCTGCGGCTGATCACTCCCACCGGGCCCGGAGTGTAAAATTCCTTGGGGTGAGTTCCCAGCAGCAGTTTATCGGGCACAATAATCCCCGGACTGTTGGGCCCGATTACCAAAGTTTCGGTGGCTTCTGCTTTTCTGACTAAGTGCACCATATCCAGAGGAGGCACTCCCCCAGTGACGATCGCGATTTGCCGAATTCCTCCGGCGATCGCTTCTAGAGCCGCATCCAGCACCGAGTAAGCATCTACCAAAATTACCGCAGTGTCAACGTGACCCACTGCCGCCACTGCTTGTTCTACCAAATCAAAAATCGGAATTCCCTCCACTTCCAGCCCCCCCCGACCGGGACTGACACCGGCGACTACATTCGTGCCGTATGCTTTCATCATCAGGGCGGCGCGGGTGGACGCGGGAGATTCTGTAATGCCTTGTACTAGGACTTTGCTTTCAGGAGTTAAATTCATCTTTCTTCCCACTTGACACTCGATCTTTAAAAAGCAGAAGGCCTTCGTCTGTACAGAAATCTCGTTTTTTGCCGATCGACAGCCCCTACTTGGCGGAGGATACAGAAGCGGCCGCTGCCTCATCCAAAGTGCTAGCTAGCTGCACCGGCAACTGTCCCAAACGCTTTTTAACAGCATCAGCATCGAGCTCTACCAGCCTCAGCACAACCTGGATGTGGCGGTTAGCGCGAGCTTTCCGTTCCAAATAGCCGGCCACTGCAGCGATTATTTCCTCGGTCTTGGAGGCGCTGCCCAAAATATTTACAAGTATCACCTTAACGCTTTTATCCTGAGCGACTAACTCTAGACCCAACTCCACGCGATCGCGCAGGGCATTTGCTGCATAGTAGCGGTCTAGGGAACCAATATTCACAAAATTAGCTGGTTTTCCTCCTTGGTGGGTTACAGCATCTAAAGTTGCCATTGTCAGGCCCACTCCGTTGCACAAAATCGCGATATTCCCGTCTAGTTCGATTAATTGCAGGGATTCGGAATTCGAGATTGAAGATTTAGATTTGGGGTCAAACTCCGGCGACTGCTGAACCTTGGACTGGGAATGGGAGCGATCGCCAGAGGCATGGGGACTTCTTCTTTCCCGTGCCAACCCGCTGCTTTGCTTCTTCCCCGATAGTGCGGCCAAATCTGGATGTCGCCCCAAGGCATCGTCGTTGGCGGTGACTTTACCGTCTAAAGCCATTACCTCTCCCGTCGGACTGATGCCGAGAGGATTGATTTCTACTAGATCTAAATCTTTTTCGACAAACAGCCGATACATTTTTTCGACAATGGTGCTCACCGATTGAATCAAGTCTCCCTGCAATCCCATTTTCAGCGCGAGACGCCTCGCGTAGAATGGGGAAAATTCTTGATCTACGGCAACTTGCTGCATTTGCTCGATCGACCCTTCGACATCCATACCTCCTTGTCTCGATCCCAGAAGCACGGGGCGGCGCGCTACGGGGTCTAGGAGTACCGCTAAGTACAATTCTTGGTCGGCGTTGTACTTTGCTTCTGCCAGCAGGACTTGGGGATATTCCTCCTCGATCGGCAAATTAAAAATTGTTTGAGCGGCTGCTACTGCATCGATCGTATTTTCTACAAACTTGATACCGCCCGCCCTGCCCCGTCCCCCAGCCCGCACTTGCGATTTGAGTACAACGGGGTAAGGAATTTTCAGTCCTTTGAGGTCGGCGGGATTGTCAATCCGCTGCGACGGCAAAATCGGAATTGCCATCTGGCGAAATAAAGATTTAGCTTGGTACTCTAACAAATCCATTATCAATTACGGGTTACGGGTAGTTGGCAACAAGCAATTCGTCCTAATTGGCAATTCATAATTAATAGATAGTAATTGGTTTTTTGTCAAGTTAAAAGTTAAAAATTCTCGCTTTTATCTTTTAATTTTAGACTTTTGTATTGCCGATTACTTATTCGCTATTACCGCTCGCCGATTACCTATTACCTAAGCTGTTTCAAAGTGTTTTTTTCTCGGAATTTCCAAATTTTACTGTCGGCTCTGGCGGGGAGATATTTGGCGAGCGTTGGTGTTTTTTTGTCTCAGAAAATCTTCGGACGTTCGGCGATACTGTGCCGAGATATTTCTGCGAATTGTTTACTTGATGCTATTAACAGCGCCTTGATGGACGGTTTTGACCCATTTGAGCCGCTTGGGCCGTACCGCAATCCGAGCCGTCACAGTCCCTACCAGCAGCCAGTGGAACATATACACAGTACCCCGCAGCGTTTGCAGCAAGGTGAGAAAAACTCTTTTAACGTCAAATTTGGTCTCTTTGCGAGTGCGGCGCAAACCGACAAACATTCCCACCACCGACAAGGTAAGGGTCATAAAAGTTATGGGACTGGCGATCGGCATCCGGCGCAGCGCAATTGACATCACAAAGTCGGGTAGCGCTACTGTGGGTAAGAAATATTGAGATACCCAAAATCCAAATAAATCCCAAGTTTTCCCAGTTCCCATGCGGTTCCGCAAAATTAGCCGCCAGTAGTCAAGATAACGCTGATAGCCACCTTCTGCCCAGCGATTGCGCTGATGCCACAGAGCGCGAGCGTTAGTGACTCCTTCTTCTGACACGGCTGGGAAAGCGAGAAATTCAATGTCCCAGCGGTCTAGGTGCAGCCTCACCGTCAAATCCAGGTCGTCGGTAATCGTCTCCTCGTTCCAGCCTCCGCAGCTTTCCAAGGCGGTGCGACGCATGAATTGGCCGTTACCGCGCAATTCTCCAATGCCGCCGATCGCAATCCGCTGCTGCTGGAAAAAACTGTCGAGAGCCATTTCTGCTTCTTGGCCACGAGTCCAAAAATTTACCGAAGCATTGGCGATGGCTTTTCTGACTTGCACAGCGCCTACCTTTTCTCCATCGAACACTGGCAGCACCCGGCGCAGCAAGTCTGGCGTTACCGTCGCGTCGGCGTCAAATATTCCGACAAATTCCCCGCGAGTCAGCGGTAACACTTGATTCAGTGCTCCCGACTTGCCACCGCTGGCATTTGCTCCTCTGCGAAATACTTTGAGCTGGGGGTACTTTTTGGTTAGCTGTTCCAATACTAGCGGCGTGGCGTCGCTGCTGTGATCGTCGATCGCCCAAACTTCGTAGCGGTCTATCGGATAATCTACATTGCAGATGGATTCTACGAATCTGGCAATCACGGCTTCCTCATTTTTCGCTGCCACCAGCAGCGACACGTAAGGCCAATCCTCTCGACTTTCATCGGCAAGAGGTGGCAGTGCGGGCTTGGGTTCCGCAAACAAAACTCGAAATGCTTGCATCCACAGCAGTCCCGTCAACCCCCATACTACCCACGCACCCCAAGAAATCAAGTGCAGGGCGATCGTGCCGGCCCAAATCGCAGTCAGCACTGCGGCGGCTTTTCCGCGCCTTCCCCGGTACAGATTTTGAGGAAAAGAGGGAGTTCCCGGCACAGACACCGCAACCGGGAGCTCTGCTTTTGTTTCCGCGTCAAACACCCTGTCGCCAATGTCTGGTATAGCAAATACTTTGCTGAGCTTCGAGTTCGAGGTCAAACTCTTGAGCTCTTCTTGAGCTAAATCAGAGATGTCCAAGTTAAGCTCGCTGCGAGCGTCGTTTTCTGGCCAAGAACTCTCCTGCATAGGTTACTTGATTCAACCACCAATAGTTTTTGATTTTAGATATAAGCATCTACTGTATCAGTTTCTGGGCTTTTGTCGAAAGCGGACGGGAGGACAACCAGCGGGTTCGGTGCTTGTACGGCCCTGGTAAACGGGTACTGCATAGAGTATTTAGCTTGACTTTTGCTTGCGATCGACCTGGAATATCTGCTAGTTTTTTCAGGGGATCTAAACTATCTGTTAGTAATAATTGTCTGAGGTGGAAATATGTCTATTCCTCAACTCAAGCCAGCCGATGACAAAGAAGTGAAAGTCTACGCGCCTTTCTGTCAAGAGCCCAGGCGTAAGTTTTTACCGCACGCTATTGGCCTTTACAAGCTCAAAAGCTTGGAGGGGGCAAGAAAAATTGACGGCGGGGAGAGCGTGCCGTTTGTCGCTAGTTGGAATATCTCGTCGCTGCCGATCGATTTAACCCGCTGTCGGGTGTTGTTTGACGGCAATGCTGAACTCAGCTACGAAGTGACTATGCAAAGCTCTGAGTTTGTTAGTTGCTTAATTGAGGTTCTCCTGACTTTTCAGCGAACTCGTACCGTCGATTTTTCTAAAACGTTTTACCGCAAGCTGATGCGAATGGATGAATAACTTTCACCGCAGCCGCACTCCCGAAAGTCCGCAATTGACAATCAAGCAATTTAATCCGGGGCCCCCGGATTGATTCGTGGATCGAGAAAAAAGCTCCTCGCTCCCGATCGCCAGCCCCCGGATTTATCAGTGGGCTTGCTTTCTTCAATCTAAAATCTCAAATCTAAAATCTCAAATCTAAAATCGATTGACGGGCGCTATAACTGACGCACCAATAGTGTAAAGCCACGACGGCAACATTACATGATTTGTGCGCCTGTTTTATTTGAGAAGTGGAAAGAGTAAGTGAGTTGTTGGATCATTCTCAATAATCCCTTTGGGGGTCAGCACTTATCCCCATTCCTAAAGTAAATCTACCGCAGTTTTCAGTTGAGCGTGATACAGATTTCGCTACCTGTATTTCATCCAATTGAAAACTACTGTACTTTGTTGTGGAACAAGCCCAAAAGCCTATTTCGGACATAGGTGCTGTGCGAGTACGCGCGAGCGAAGCTATCGCCGTGAGGCGAATCGCGCCGTCCGATTTCGTTCAAATTTTGCGACTCTGTAGCTGAGAGGAAAGCGCTGTTGATCCGCCCAAGGAAACTCAATCTACAGCCCTTGAACTGCGATCGGGCTAGCATCGCAATCAGCCTTTAGGCTGCCGAAATGCCCGTCCACGCCGCCAGATAATTTATGGGTTGAGAAGCTAGAATCCCGATTCTCAGCAGCTTATTGCTTGCAGTGCCACCGCTCAGTTTGAACGCGGGCGATCGCACTAATAATTAATAACTAATCATACAACCTATCCATTTTTAATTATATGCAAAACTGCTTAGGCAAGCACCGTACTCTCTTCCTATACAATCCTCTATTTAACCACTAAAAAAACTATGTTCAACCCTATAAGTAGGCTTTCAAGGTAAGGCAAACCCTTTTTACCGTGTTATTTTTACTCTATAAGATTCGAGGTTGATATCTCAGCTACGCAATCCCAATGCCTAAAAATATTACAATTAAAATCTGTTGTTAAAGGAATCATGGGCGATAAATAATTATCAAAAACTGCTGGTAAAACAAACAATTTAAAAACTGGTTTGCCAAAATCAAGTAAAAAGAATGGGAAGAAAATGGTTGCGAACAGGTAAATAAAAATTTTTCGCCAAAAAACAATCTGCCCAAAAGCGACAAAATCGAGTATAATAGTATTGCCTAATTGAGTCGCAGTTCAGAAATACTGTAGAAAAAACTAAATTTATTGAAATAGACAGGTGCAAATTGAGGATTGAAGGCGTACCCAAATTGACTAAATATTTGCTGATCGGTTCCACAAAAGCTTACAGTGGCAAGTCTGCCATCGCCCTAGGGATGGCACTCGGACTCCGGGGAAAAGGACTGGCCGTCGCCTACGGCAAACCTCTGGGAACCTGTTTCAGCTCGCCAGGAGCTGGGATAGAGGACGAAGACGTGCGGTTCGCGGTAGAGACGCTGAAGCTCTCAGAAAGTCAGATGCCGTCAACACTGCTGTATTTGGATGAAGAGACGGTTCACAAGCGTTTGCGGGGAGAAGACAAGACAGATTACCGCCAGTCTTTAGCGCAATATTTGCAAGCTCCCAGCGGAGACTTGGCGCTGTTAGAAGGCCCAGCTAATTTGGAGGAAGGCAGTCTGTTTGACTTGTCTTTGGCTCAAATCGCTGAGACAGTTGATGCCTCTGTGTTGTTGGTAGCCCGCCCGATCGATCTGTATGTAGACGATTTGCTGTCGGCTAAACAGCGTTTGGGTTCGCGGTTGCTGGGCGTGGTACTCAATGACGTTCCCTCGGACAAACTCGAATCGGTAACGGCGACTGTGCGGCCTTTTCTGGAGGCTGCGGGTATTCCAGTTTTGGGAATGCTGCCGAGAAGTGCTTTGCTGCGAAGTGTCAGCGTCAAAGAATTGGTGCACCAATTGAAAGCTGATGTGCTGTGCCGTCGAGACCGTTTGGACTTGATGGTGGAAACCTTGACAATTGGCGCGATGAATGTTAGTTCTGCTCTGAAGTATTTCCGCAAAGCGAGAAATATGGCGGTGGTGACAGGGGGCGATCGCACGGACATTCAGCTAGCTGCTCTGGAGAGCTCGACTCAGTGCTTAATTTTGACAGGCCACTTGCCTCCTTCTCCCCTGGTGATTGGCAGGGCAGAAGAAATGGAAATTCCGGTTTTGTCTGTTGATTTGGATACCTTAACCACGGTAGAAATTATCGACAGCACCTTTGGCAGCGTGCGCCTGCACGAACCGATCAAGGTGGAATGCGTTACTCAGCTAATGGCAGAACATTTTGACCTTGATGGCATGATGGCATCCTTGGGCCTGAGCGATCGAGTCCATTAAGAAGAGAGCCGGAGCTGAGGGAAGAAGGTATTCGGCAGAGAGAACTTTTTGTTTAAATAAATAAAAAGGTAAAATTCTTAAATTCTCAATTTTTCTTGAATTCTACCTTGAGCTCCGGCTGCCGAATGTCTTGAGACATTCTGCCTTCAGGCGAACTCAAATCTCCATATCCTCTAGTCTGAGCCCGTCAATCAGCAATTCTTAACTTCTTTTTGGCGGCAATGGCTAGTGAGTCTGCTAAAATCCACAACGTAGTTTTATTTAATTTAATAAATTCTTTGAGTCAATCAATTGAGCTACCCAGAGTAGATGATTTTTTACAAGAACTTGCGGCGATCCAGCAAACCAGCTCCAAGCGGATTGCTCTTTTGGGTTCTCGCCACGTTCCTATTACCCACCAGCAGCTAATTGAGATGCTGAGCTACGCCATAGTTCTGGGAGGCAATCAGCTCATCACTTCTGGCGCTACAGGCACCAATTCAGCCGCAATTCGGGGGGCAATGCGAGCAGATCCTAATCTGCTGACGGTGATTTTGCCACAAAGCATGAGTCGCCAGCCTCGGGAGTCTCGCGACCAACTCGAACAAGTGATACATTTGGTAGAAAATCCCAAAAATGATAGCTTGTCTCTCCCGGAAGCAAGCGCCATGTGCAATCAGGAGATTATTTCTCGCTGTCAGCAACTGATCTGTTTTGCTTTTCACGAAAGCCACACTTTGCTGAAAACTTGCCAGGATGCGGAGGAACAGCGCAAGGTAGTTACTCTGTTCTATTTTGATTGAACTGCGAGGCGGATGATGCTGTTGGGATTACCTGTGTCGGTTATTCTGCTTGATTGTATTGCTGCTGCTGCTGCGCTGGTTTACGCACCGTTTTTGGTGGTTGCGTTCGCCCGCTTGCAGCTAGGCTATGACCAAGCAGCCCCCCGCGCTATGTTTGATAAGTTGCCGGATTACGCTCAGCGAGCAACTTGGGCTCACCAAAATTCGTTTGAGACGTTTATGCTGTTTTCAGCGGCGGCTTTGATGGCTTTTGTGACGGGGGTAGATTCGGAGGCGGCGGGCTGGGCTGCGATCGCTTTTACGATCGCCCGGTTGTTGTTTTCGGTTTTCTATATTCTGAATGTGCCGCTGGGGCGATCGCTCATGTTTGCGATTAGTTCTTCTTGCACTGTTTCTTTATTCTATTTCAGTTTAATGGCTGTTAACGGCTAATTTTCAGTAGTCATTGGTTATTGGTTATTGGTTATTGGTTATTGGTTAGTTGTTAATGCCCAATGCCCTGTTTGGCCAATGCCCAATGCCCAATGTCCTGTTTGCCCTGTTTGGCCTGTTTGCCCCATTACCAATTACTAATTTATGGCTGCTAGTTATTCCTTTGATATTGTCAGCGAGTTCGATCGGCAAGAATTAGTCAATGCTGTTGACCAAACAACGCGAGAAATTCAAAGCCGTTACGATTTGAAAGATACCAAAACCACTGTAGAATTGGGCGCGGAAGCAATTACTGTCAATACCGACAGTGAATTTACTCTCGACGCGATTCACACTGTTTTGCAAACTAAAGCCGCCAAGCGCAATTTGTCTCTGAAAATTTTTGATTATGGGAAAATTGAAGCTGCTAGTGGTACTAGAGTACGCCAAGAAATCAAACTGAAAAAAGGGATTGACCAGGAAATTGCCAAGAAAATCACTAAATTAATTCGAGATGAGTTTAAAAAGATTCAAGGCTCGATTCAAGGAGATGCAGTGCGGGTGTCTGCTAAGGATAAGGATGATTTGCAGTTGGTGATTCAACGCTTGAAGCAAGAAGACTATCCCGTGGCTTTGCAGTTTACCAATTACAGGTAAATTATTGAAAGCTAAGTATTGGATTGCCGGTGGTGCGATCGCATCTTTGAGTGCGATAGAACTTGCCTTGCGCTTGCTCGGATTCGGAAATCCTGCCTTGCTGCAAGCTGATGCTAATGCGGGCTATATATTTGCACCAAATCAACTTGTATATCGCTTTGGCAATAGAGTTGAGTACAATCAATTTTCTCAGCGTTCTGAACAAATCGATTCAGCAAAGCCTGAAGGTACTCTCAGAATTTTGATGATAGGAGATTCTGTTCTCAACGGTAATAATACCACCGATCAGAAAGAAACTATTTCAGAATTGTTTGAAGCGCGTTTGTTGGGCATAAAAAAGCAAGTTGAGGTGCTGAATGCTTCTGCAGGTTCTTGGGGAATTGGCAATCAATTGGGATATATTCGCAAGTTTGGCACTTTTGAAAGCGATGCTGTGATTTTGCAAATTGGTACTCACGATTTGCTACAATATCCAAGCAGCAGCGCGGGGGTGGGAAATGACCCGCTGATGCCGAATCGCAAACCATTATTGGCAATTCAAGAAGTGTTTCAAAGACACGTTATGCCCGAATTGTCAAGTATTTTTGTATCGAATTCTCCGGCGGCGGGAGTGCCGGTGTCGGAATCACAACAGTTTAGGGAAAATATGCAGCGATTTGAGCAAATAGTTGCTGTGGTGCGAGCTAAGAATATTCCGTTGTTTGTGTTGTATACTTGCGATCGAGCGGATTTACTGCCCGTACCGACTCAGCCGAAGTTTAAATCCGAGTTTGTCGATCGGCTAAAAGCTTTAAAAATTCCAGTCATAGACACTCATGCAGCCTGGTCAAAATTGCCGAAAACGAGGGTAGAAAGTTATTTTCGGGATGGCGTACACCCCACAGCCCCAGCTTATGAATCAATAGCAGATTTACTGTTTCAACAGTTGTGTATAGAGAAAAAATTGGTGGCGTGTGGCGGGAAGAAATAAGCTGCTTTATAGCCGAAGGAAGAAGGAAGATGTCGGTCGGAAGAAGGAAGATGTAATTCCTGAGAACTGGCAACTGACAACTGACAACTGATTGGTATTAAATATCTAAACCCGTCACTGTTAAGTCGGGAGGATGTTCGACAACAAACTGGTAATATAACTCTTGCTTTGCTTGCGGCGGCAGAGACATTATCCATTCTAGCAGTCCCATTTCACCTGCTACTATCTTCGGATTAGTGAGAGTCGATCGCACTTTAATTTGTTCATTCCGGCTGACTGGCAATTGCTCTTGTAGTGTCAGGTGTACCTGCACCTGCCGCAGGTTAGTCGCACTCAAACGATAGGCGTAACTCGTGCGCCGCTGATTGCCGATCAGTTTTTTATCTACTTGTCTTTCCACTAATTGTCGCTCTATTTTTAACCCTTCATCTATTCCTAAATTCAGTTTATATTCTTGGCCGGGGGAAACATTTTCTAACTGCACAGTACCGACAAAAGTGTTGTCGCGAAAGATATTTGCTTTACCAGGAAGCAGAGTAGCACCTGTCAGCGGATTGACAACAACTGCTTGCAAATAGGCAAAACTGACTAATCGCGGAACTGCAATATATTCAGGTTGAAAGGGATAATTATCGCTAAAAATAGTCACTTTTTGCCTCGAACTGTCGCTGGGAATCGTGGTATTTCCGCCTATTTGAAATGAGACTGTGCCGCCTTCTCTGGATACTTGAGCTGTTGCTATTTCAGCTTCTATGCGCCGTCCTCCACCGCGGAATGAATTGCCTGCATAACCTTCTTCTAGGATCTCTTCTAGGTCGAAGAAATCATCCTCTGATGAACCCCGGCCAGCGGGTTCCTTTAACTCGAATATCTCAATATACCAAGGCTTTAGTTGTGGTGGGAGACTTCCCAATCCGGGTTTGGCTGTAGATAATGTCAGCGCTACTCCTGTCCAATCTTCGCCTGTATTTTGTTTGACATCGGCTAAGTAATGGAGATTAATTTGGTTGTTGGTGGTATTGACTCGCAAGTCGTAAAGGGGAGTCCAAGATGCTCGCTTTACTACATAGGAAAGTTCGAGATCAAAGTTGCCGGTGCCGCTTGGTTCTATGGCGACAATGATTTTAAAACTTTGCTGGGAATGGGGAGTCCTTACTTGTTGTAACTTCTGCTGTAAAGCTTGTATTTGATTCTCTAATTCGTGCTGTTGTCTTTCATGTTGGGCGATCGCACTTACATATTTTAGGTAATTGGTTCCTAAAAAGTTGAGCAATTCGCCAGTTTCGTTTAAACCTACCTGCTGTTTGGCGATGCTGCTGGAAAAGAAACGGACGCTTTTTTCGCTTAAATCTTCGACAAATTTGAGTTGAATTCTTCGGGCAACTAACTTGTCTTTTATTACCCGTTTTTGGGTTTCTAATTCTTGGATCTGTTGGGTTAATTCGGCGATGCCATCCGCTACAGGTTCTCTGCTAAACACTCTTTCGCTGCGTACTCCCAGCAATCGCACAGCAACTGTACCCGCACCCGTAGCCCTGACTGACTCTGGTTCCAGGGTTGCGGGGAGAGATACGATCGCCAATTCTCGCTCGTTTCCCGTCAAAGCGACTGTACCGCGCCGCGTCACCAAAGCGCGATCAGTGTAAACTATAACTTCACAGATGCGAGTATCCAGTGTTTTGATATTATCCTGATTGAGTAAATACGAATCAGTCATTGCTACTAATGCCTTTACGAAACTCTTTTAGTGCTTCCAATGGCGACGCAAATAAAATGCAACGCTTCAACAAAGATAAGTCTAATTCTGGCAGCAATTCGCTGCTAGCAATCGGCTCATAACCCTGCTCTCGGAAGCGGTAAAGTTGCAGCGTTCCGTCTTCCCAAAACCATACTTCAGGCACACCCATCAGCCGATATTTCTGAAGTTTAATCGGACTGCCGCTAGTAATCACCACCTCAATGCACAAGTCAGGAACATCCTTATCTGTCCCGCAACAATAAGACAAATCTGACTGATATTCGACAACACCTTCAATTATCTGGCTATAACTGCCACTGGGAAAAAACTCAACTTCCTTTACTTCAAAGTAGAGCAAAAGCAATCCTGCAATTATGGATTGAACCGCCTCATGAGGTTTACTAATTCCCACAATTTCTAATACTCCTTCACAGTAAAATAACCGCACTCCCGGGACATCCTCAAAACTAGCTTGAATTGCCTTGAATTGATGCCATGTCAAACCGCGACAAGTGAAACGCTGTTCGACTGCGGGAGAAGTTGTTGGATTGTCTACAGTTTGAACCATGACTGTCCTATTGATGTTCAAAATGGTAGCTTAGGGCGCGGGGAGGGCGGGTTTACGACATCATTAGTTTTAGAGATTGATGATTTGTAAAGCCAGCCCCTACGGTTTAATGTTAGCTCAGTGGCGCGATTCCTGCCAAATCCAAAATTTGAGGAATTAAATCTTCTCGTTTGACGGCCATCATGTGAACTCCTTGACAAATCTGCCGCGCTAGCTTGACTTGTTCAGCAGCAATTTTTATGCCTTCCTGCAAGGGTTCTGGAGCTTTTGCTAAACGATCTATCGTCTCTTGTGGGATGTGAACTCCCGGCACGTATTTTTTAATGAATTCAGCATTTTTAGCTGATTTAAACAAAAATATTCCTGCTAAAACTGGCTTGTTGCAGCCTGCAGCAACGTGGTGCATAAACTTATCCAAAACTTCAAAATCTGTAATTAATTGACTCTGAAAAAACTGTGCTCCAGCCTCTACTTTTTTCTCAAATCGACTTTGCAAACCCGACCAACTGGGGCATTGCGGATCGACGGCAGCACCTACAAATAAATCGGTAAATCCGTCTGTTAAAGGTTTGTCATTCCAGTCTTTGCCACCATTCATTTTTTGAATGACTTGTAACAGTCGTACTGATTCCAAGTCGAATACACTTTTTGCTTTAGGATGGTCGCCCGCTTTGACGGGATCGCCTGTAAGTGCTAATACATTGCGAATGCCTAAAGCGTGGGCTCCCATGAGATCGGCTTGCAGGCCAATTTGATTGCGATCGCGACAAGCAACTTGACAAATTGGCTCAATTCCGTGCTGCACTAAAATCGCCGAAACTGCTAGGGGGCACATTCGCAACACAGCGCGACTCCCGTCGGTGATATTAATGGCGTGAACTCTATTTTTAAGGCGTTCAGCCATTTGAATTGTGTGAGTCATGTCGCCGCCTTTTGGTGGGGCAACTTCGGCGGTAATTATAAATTCTCCGGGGGTGGTGCAGGCTGTGCGAAAACGGTTCATGATTATTTGTCTGTTATTGGTTATTTGTTATTTGACAGTTGACAGTTGACAGTTGACAGTTGTTAGTTGACAGTTGGCAGTTGTTATTCTTAACCAGTAACCAATAACAACTAACAACTAACAACTAAACAGGTAAAGAATAACCGAAAGCTGTCTTAACCTTAGTTAGAGTTTGGTTAGCAATCGCTTCTGCTTGTTCTCTTCCACGACGTAGTACAGACTCTAAATATCCCGGATCGTCCATTATTTCCTTGTATTTATCCTGAATTGGTTTGAGGGCATTAATTGTCGTCTCTGTCAGCAAGGGTTTAAAATCTCCCCAACCCATGTTTTCACACTCTGTGGCTACTTCTTCCTTAGATTTGCCGGAAAGCAGGAGATAAAGTGTCAGCAAATTTCTAGCTTCGGGGCGATCGGGGTCGTCAAAAGTCAAACCCCGCACGGCATCTGTTTTGCAGCGCTTGATTTTTTTGGCGATCGTATCTGGCGAATCCAATAAATTAATTCGACTTTGTTCGGAAGGGTCAGATTTCGACATTTTGCGCGTGCCATCAGTCAAACTCATCACCCTCGCACCGTCAGTCCGAATTAAGGGTTCGGGAAGTTTCAATACTGGCTTTTCGGGTGTGCCGAATTGGTGATTTAATCTGATGACAATATCGCGGGTGAGTTCCAAATGCTGTTTTTGGTCTTCTCCCACTGGCACTTTGTCGGCATCGTAAAGTAAAATGTCTGCTGCCATTAACACCGGATAATTTAGCAAACCGGCGTTGACATTTTCACCTTGTTTAACTGCTTTTTCTTTAAACTGAATCATATCTTCGAGCCAGTTAATCGGCGTAATACAGTTGAGCAGCCATGCTAGTTCTGTGTGCGCCGAGACGTGGGATTGCACGAAAATAGTAGAATATTCTAAATCGATGCCGCAAGCTAAATACAGTGCCGCGATCGTGTAAGTGTCGGAGGCTAGAGTTGCTGGATTGTGCGGTGCGGTAATTGCGTGCAAATCGACTACGCAGAAGTAATTTTCGTACTGACTTTGATTTTCTACCCAGTTGCGAATGGCACCGAGATAATTGCCGAGGTGAAGATTGCCGGTTGGCTGAACTCCAGAAAGAACGCGCTGTTTGCCCATGAGGAAAGAATAGAATTGAATTCACATTTCTATATTGACACGTTATTTCAATTTCAGCGCCTCTAATTTTCTGGCGGTTGACTGTTGACTGCTGACTGTTGACTGCTGACTGTTGACTACTGACTGTTGACTGTTGACTGCTGACAACTAACAACTGACAACTCACAACTGACTAATTACCAATCTGTCAGCAACCTTGCTTTCCGCAAAACAAATGTCAGAACAGTTTCTTCGCCGGTAATAATATCGGCTCTGCCTTCCATTCCCGATTGAATCGAATACTGGCGGGGGACGTTAGCTTGGGGATTTCCGAAGAATTTGCCGTTGGCGGATTTGAGTTTCGTTAAATAAGTTTGTTCGGGTTTAATTGCCACTTCGTAATAAGCTGTACCTAAATTATTAGTGGGATTTTGAGGGGCGATCGCATCTGGGGCGATTTCGCTGACAGTTCCTTTTAATGTGCCGTAATCGGGGAAAGGCAAAGCCGAAATCCTGATCTGTACGGGTTGGCCGATTTGGATGCGGGCGATGTCTTGGGATGTCACCTTGGCTTTGACTACCAGGGGTACGTCGCTGGGGACGATTTGGGCGATCGCGCTGCCGGCTTGTACGGTTTGACCAGTATTTCGTACTTCCAATCTGAGAATTGTACCATCCGTGGGCGTGCGGATCACGCTATTTTCGAGTTTTAACTCAATTTGATTTAGTTCTTTTTTAGCTTGAATTAATTGTTGTTGAATGGACGATTGCTTGACGAGCAAAACCCGCCGACTTCGGCCCAGTCTCTCGGCGACATCTGGCAGCGATGTGGCGAATTTTACTAAAGCGGATTCGATTAATTCCTGTTGGGCGGAACTTTCACTTTGGATGCTTTTAAATTGGGCGCTGGCCAAAATTTGATTTTCTAAGTCGCGCAGTTGCTGGTTGATTTGCTGTGCTGCTGTTTGAGACTGATTAATTATTTCTTGTAACTGTTTTTTTTGAGCGCCCAAACGCGAAGCGTCTACAACTGCGATCGCATCTCCTTCTTTTACTGTCTGATTCTCGCTGACAGCAATGCTTTCGACGGTTCCTTCGGTTGCTGCTTGCACGACGCGCACTTCTCCGGCTGGACGGACGATCGCGTCTGCTTTGACTGTAGCGCTGTATTTGGTGACGCTAGCGAGGGCGATCGCCCCGCCAAAGGTCGCCACCATCAAAATGCCCCCCAAAGTCGTCCAGCGGCTGACAGGGGGCAAAAACTGGTCGTTATCAAAGGTTTCAGCGGGTGTGGCTTCGGGAGTGAGAGACATGGTGGCAAGGGGGAGAGGGGAATAGTTTGGAGTTTTGAGTTTTGAGTTGGGGAGGAGGGAGAGATCGCTGATTTGTTTTGTCACTTTTACGATCATCTTTCCGGAAACCAAGCATAGGTTTAGAAGTCTAAATCAAAATTCACAGGGTAAAGGTAAAAATCCGCACAGCTTTGCCGTTCCCACCCACAAACTTCGCCACATATCAAGAGGAGTGAAGCCAGCGGGCGACTGTCATGAAAATACGGCGTTTCCGCCATGACTTTTGGCACTGTTACCGGGTTTTTCCTGTATGCGTAGGTAGTAAGTAAGTACATAGGTATTAATAGGAGTTATTTATGTCAGAAAATCAAGAAGGTTCACTCTTCATCGAACTAACCGATGGAGAATCTGCTACTGTCAACGGTGGCAGTATTACCAGCGGTGTTAGCGGTGCTAAAAGCAACAGCGAGACGGATAACAGCAGCAGCTATGGCCTGAATATGCTGTTTTTCCTGCCGCAGCCTAGCCAGCTTTATCTGTACGATCCTCGCCGCGATCGCCCTTACAAAACCCTAGTGGTTTAGATAGCTGAGTCAAGTTGTGCGATCGAGTAAATTTTCAAAATTTATCCGTAGTATTCCGGATGTCGTACAGGACTACAAGAAGTATTACTCAGTATTTACACGAGGCTCTAGAAATTAAATAATATTTCTAGTTTCCCTTCAATTTTATTAAGTTAAACGGAGTCTAATCATGAAAGAAACAAAGGACAATTCACTGTTTGCTGAACTCACCCCTGAAGAATCAGCTAGCGTCAACGGCGGTCACTATTATTCTAATCGATACAACTGTTACCGTCCAAGGCGTCACGTCGTGTACCGCAGAGATTTCGACGGCTCCTTAAGAGTAGTGTACCGCTACTGGTAAGGTTTAGTGCTGTCAATTCAGCTCTATCTATTGATGTGAATTCATAAAGCACCCATAAGTTTATGGGTGCTTTGTTATATCCATTGCGTCAGTCATACAGCATAAATTTCAGAACTTTCGGGGTCTGCTGAAATTTTGCTGAATTAGGGTTTGCAAGTTTTAAAACATTTTTCAAATCCCGATTTTTTTTAGATTTTTTAGTCTACCTAACTCATAAGCTGAAAGCGAATTAATCTCGATCGGCACTAATCTATAAACCGAGAACAGCTATTGATATCCAATCCGGTAGCATTGGAATTAATATTAACCACAGTCACGACACCGCGAGAGCCTAAGTCCCTACCCCGATTAATTGTAGGGACTGCTCTCGCGGTGTCCTCTATCTTTGCTATGTACCTCACTTACCTAAAAAATGCTGTATCATATTTAGTCTAGAAAAGCCTTAAATTTTAACTTATTGCTTCAGTTATCCAAACTGCCAAATTGCCAACTCTCCACCCACATTTAACTGTGCATTATCACCGAAAGTGAACTTTCTTTCCTGATGAGCTTGAGACTTCATCGTGCAAAAAACCTTGCGAATTCGATAACTGGGAGCAACTTTCTGAGATACTTGTAAAGTAAAACCATGAGAACGATAGGTAGTAATATCTCCTACGCAAGATGAGTCATAGCCAAAGACTCGAAGTAGTAATGCTAGTTCCTCGTGTTCCGCTAAAGTCAATTCAAGATGAACTTCTGAAATGTCGTCAAATAAAGAAGTTTCGGAAGTAGCACTGTTTTTCAGATAAGCAGCACGGTCAAAGCAACCAGCACTGGTAAGCTTGATGTTTTTATAGTCTAAATAATCCTGATGAAATTCCATCAACCACGCACTGAAGGCTTCTCTCTCTGATTTGAGTGCCAAATAATGAAACCAGGGCACTTTTCCATCTTCAGTTTGACGAACTTGCAAATCAGAAAACGTTTCTTGGGCTACTAAGGATTTTAGCTTTTCATCTACAATATCAATCTGTCCTGCTTGTTTACTATTGAAACCAATACCCGAAAAACCTTCCCTAAACCCTTCCACACCCCCTGGAGGAAAAAGCTCAATATAGCTATGTTTTCCCCTGAGATAAGTTCCCGCCCAACTCTCTTTATCAGTTTCTACGGTATCTCTGGATATTGTGCAGAATTCTTGGCTAATGAACTCTGATTTGGCTATTGACTCTAGCGTTTCTGGGTCGAGAGTAACATATAAATGGTTAAATTCTATTCCCATGTTTTTACTTCTTGAGCTTTAGTAATACAAATTGTGGAACAGACAAGATGCCTGTTCATAAAAACTCTTTAACTTAAGTCGCGCCAAGGTATTAGGATTATTCGTGACCATAGGTGTCAACTTAAGACTGAAACCCTTGATAAATCTAGTTCACAGCCGAGTCTAGATCCCCCTAAATCCCCCTTAAGAAGGGGAGTAGGGGTTGACTTTGATCGGACTCTTGTCCCCCCCTTCTGAAGGGGGGCTAGGGGGGATCTGGCCTTAATAGTCAAACAGCAGTCTATAACTGGGTTTGACGTTAAGTTGACACCAATGATTCCTAAAATTACGAGTACCTTGAAGGAAATTCTGGAATTGCCCGGAAGCTCACGCCATATCGACTCTTGTGGCGTGAGTCCGTCACCGGTGCGTTCAACTCCCTTTAGCAGGGATTGACCAGCTCCTCACCTCACCCAAGGTTACTGGCATCACTTGCACCACATCAAGGGTAAAGCGGAAGACCTTGCGCGCCCGACTACTGCTTTCCGGGTCGTAGAACTCAAGCTTGACATCCCAACAGTCGCTGTCTCGGCGACAGAACGGGCTTTTTTCGACGTTAATGGTGTCGAGTTGACGACGATCGACGATCGCCCGAGCAAAGGTCACAGCGGCTTGGAAGATGTTGGTGGCGGCGAAGTTGAGGGCGCGATCGCGCGAGGTCTGCCCCACATTCCGTAGATCGTTGTAGACTCGGTTGAGGAAGGCTGTCAGAGCCTGTCGCACGAGGGGTTCTTGGGCTTCGTCCACCTGACGGGAGATTGCCGCCATCGCCACGTTCACCAGGGTATTGACTTTCCAGCCGTACATTCCCCGCACGTTAGGTACGGTCACTACAGGCACAACCTCACCGGAGAAGAGTTCCACCGTGCGGTTGGTGCGTCGGGCGGGTATGCTGATCCGATCAACAAATTCATCGCTCGCTTCTGGCTCGAGTTGCCCCGCCAACATCTGCACAAACATCTCGTAGACATCCCCGTCCTTTGACTCTAGGGCATATATCGTGTCTCCATCGAGGTTCAAGGTCCAGATCAGGGAACGGCTTTCATCTGGATTGCGATCAAGGTGCTCGACCATCTGGCGAGCATCGTAGGGGTCTGCTGGCACTAGGATGCCGTTTACTTCGGCGGGAGCCATCTGTTGTTGGAAAGTGTCGCGGCGGGTTTCATCCCCAAAGTCGTAGCCGATCGTCCCTAGGACGTAAACGTTGCCGGAAAATGCGGTGCTGGCTTCGACGGTTGCGGGGTTTGCCAGTTCTGCGGGAGTCGCGGCGGCGGTGACGGATGCTTCGGTTAGTGTGGCAGGGGTGGCGGGTTGCAGGGCTGGGCTGACGGCAGTGTCTGTCATAGCGGCTGCGATGCTTGCCGGGGCAACCGTAGCGGTAGGCATGGCATAGCCTGCCCGTTCCGTGCGGGTCACTCGATCGCCCGCGAAGGAAATGGTGAAGGAGGGTCGCCCAAACAGCAGCTTCATTGCGCCGCCGATATTGACAAAGCCGCGCAGACAGCGTTCCGGTTCTTCTACAACCTTTGGGTCGCAGGGAATTGCAGTCTTGAGCAGTGCCGTTCGGACGGCTTCGGCATCGACGGGTTTGCCCTCTTGCAGTTGCAAACTCATTAGTAGCGCGGCGATTCCGGTCACGATGGGGGCGGCTCCACTGGTTCCGGTTCTGAGTCTGGGTTTCTCGGTTGCCAGTTGCGCTCCCCAAATGTCGTCACCCGGAGCCATAATCCCCTCTTCGGTATAATTGCCTCCCCAGTTACTGTAGTGGGCGGGTGGACTGCCTAGATCCATTGCTCCTACAGGCAGGGTTCCTGGCAATACACCGGGCAGACACCAGTATTCACCCAAACCGTTACCCGCAGGCGCGACGACCAGAATGTTGTTATCCAAGCACTTCTGTACAGCTTGGGCAAACAGCTCTTCCCCTTCGCCGGTTTGGGTGGGGCGGCAGATTCCACAGTGAATGATATTTGCCCCCAAATCTAGGGCTAGCTCAAAGGCACGAGCTAGGTTTAAGGGAGAGATAAATTCTTCCTCAATCCCTGTGGTGTTAAGCGGCAGATTGATCGCGCGACACTTGGGAGCAATACCAGCAGCAGGCGTATTCTCTTGACCCACAATGATGCTGGTGACGTGGCAAGTATGGTCATCAGCTTTAAGACGGCCTATAAGCGGTTCCGAAAAAGCCTCTTTGAGTGCTGCTTCTTTTTCCTGTTTCGGGCGATCGCTATCCTCAATAGCTCGGAAGGTTGCGTACTCTTCTGCGGAAATCGGCTCTGGAGCATCCTCCCAGTAAGGAAAGACTTTAGAAATTTCAGGGCTCTGGAAACAGGACAGGGAGTGGTCGGGGTTGCCTTCAATCACCACAATAGTGATGCGGGGATCGCCTAGGGTTTGGTTGCGTAGGTGAGCCAGTCCAGGGATGCGATCGTCAAGGTCGTGGGGGTGAAGTGCGGCCGATAGTGGGGGTGCAGAACTCTCAACCCCACTGCCTGAAATAGCCGCAGATTCAGTTTCATTCACTACAACATCCGATTCCACTTCACTCTCGGAAGCCTCTGAGTCTATGACTTCAGTCGTCTGGGATACAGATTCAGCCTCACTCACCGAAACCGCTGCCTCTGTTGTCTCCACCGATTCTGTAGGTTGGGTTGAGGAACGAAACCCAACATCTAGTTCAGATGTAGGTTGAGTTGAGGAACGAAACCCAACATCAGCAGCCTCAGGTTCCGCCTCACCCCTATCCAACTCAACCGCGCTCACCGAGACTGCTACCTCCGCAGACTCATCCGAGGGATTAACGTCTTCAACTGACTCAACTCCACTCGCTTCCACAGCACGATTCGGCAGTGACCCCAACATGAACTCACCTACCGCCGACTCTTCCACATAGTCCAGACCTGCTGCTTGTCCAAAACCATCGCTATCTCCAGCCCCCAACGCGCAGGGAGCCAGACCCATATTCGTCGCCACTAGATAAAGATTTTGCTGCAACACTCCGACGTGTTTGAGCACTAAGGAATAAGCTACAGAGCAATACTTGCGGAACAGCCGTCCAAACCGCGCTGTAATCACGATCAGGACTTGGGGTTGAGGTTTGTAATAAACATAAGGTTGCAGAGCGAGGACATCCTCCGATTCAGCAATCTGTTCCAATTGATGATTGAGTGGGTCATAGTGATACAATCCTGTGTGCAATCCTTGACAACGCCGCACCACCGGATAAATTTCTAGTTCATACATTGCTCCGCCGTCAGGGTAAGGACGACGGCCCAACTCGCCATAGTCAATGTCCGCGTCAAAACCTAGTATTTCCCGCCAATTTTCACCAAACCACTCCTCCACTCCAAGAATGTCTTTGACACGGGCAGTACGATAAAGCAGTTCACTGAGTTGTTCTATGGTGATTGGATGTGCCTCGTCGTATTCTCGAATCGATTTCCGCGCTTCGATCGCGGCTGTTAACGTAGCATCCTTACAAATCAATCCTGCCAAGTTCGGACGCGGCAGCGGCACAATCTGGTCGCTCATGGGTGGTTTCACTACCGGAAAATCAGACCACTGTTCGATGTTAATATCCTGTGCCGGATAGTCATGGCGACCCAAGCGGCTGCGGCTGTGGAACAGCAGGTTGTGAAAGTCCCAAAGCTGGAGCGAGGGGGGTTCAGGGTCAGCCGTCAGAAATCCCGCTGCCCACAGCAGGTTGAGGAACTGATAGGCGGTTTCTGGTCCCAGGTAGGGTGGTGGCGTTAGTGTCGCTAAGGATTGGGGCTGGGCGAGTTGAGCCAGCAGCGCACTTGCCCGCCAGTCGAGGAGTTTAATCCGAAACTTCGAGAGGGGGGACTCCAGCACCATAGTGCCGTCGTAGGAATGCTGATAGGCAAAGCGGGAGAGGCCCAGACGGGTTTGTGTCCAGTAGGGTTCGGTCAGATTCAACTCGGCAGAGTCCACCATCGGGATCGCTACTGCCAGCGGCAACACGGCGTAACTCAACCAACCCCGCTCATCCAATTGTTGTAGCATCCGCCCGAACTGTTCCCCGGCTGCCCGACCATCGAGTTCGGCTAACCCTTGCACCAGTGAGTCGGGGGTGGTGTTGCCTGCCTTGAGACGATCGAGAGCAATACCGATTCCCGGCGTTGTGGCTAGGGTTAGCAAAGCAGTCGGATCGGATTCTGCCGAGTGCAGGGTGTATTGGTCTTCGGTACTTTTGATTTGGATATCGGGGTTGAGGAAAACAGCGAAGGGGTGATTGCTCATGGCGATGGATAATGGGAAACGATGATTGGGCAAGTAAGTTTATGACAGCAGCGATCGGTGAAGCGATCGGGATCGGTATTTTGTTTGAAGATTAGTCGCAGCAGCATCGACAAGCACAAATGACTCACTCTGAAGCAAATTTCGCCAATTGACCTCTTTCTATATCCCGTTGACATGTATCACTTTTGTTGTAGATAAAACCATAATTCTCTAATCGACTACTTTCCAAGTCTCGCTCTTTAGCACTTACAGCACCATAGGTAATGCAATCCTGACTTTGACAAAACTCATAAATCTTATCGCCTAAGCTATTGAACCAAAAATATTGTGGTATTTCTTTAATGTTAAAAAATTGAAAATACAATACTGGCTCTATTTTTTTTCTGGAAAAATTAGCCACCAATAAGTCTGAAACATTAAAGAGAGAAATCACTTTATGTGAAAAGTTTTTTTGTATGTAGGCAGTGAAATACTTTCCAAAATTTCCCTGAAGTTCGTATTTTCCTCCTGGAGAACCCGCCCATATTTCTATATTACTACGACCATCCAAGAAAAGATTAAATCCAATCACAACAACATCTCGGATCAGAACCTCTGTCAATTCTGCCGAATATTCAGCACCATCAAGAGCGATCGCTGTCATAACTAAATCTTCGTTACCTTCCCCAGGATGGATGTGTATGTATATCTTAATCAGAGAATCCTGAAGTGTCGGACGTAAGTCAATGCCTATGGTGTTATTTTCGATTTTGCTAGATCCGATATATAGTGCTGAAAATTGATCGAGCAAGTTACGATTGATTTTAACACCAACTCTGCTTTCAACTCTCTCTAAAAATTGTGAGGCATCTTTCAACGATCTCGGCCAAGTGTGTCCGTAGTTAGAGACTTGAAAATCTCCTGCAAATAAGCTATCGCCTTCAACGTGGCAAGTAGGCTCAACACCACACGAGCCCTCTATTGCAATAACAGCTTCTTCAAAGAGAGGGATCGGAAAACTAGGTTCTACATCGAAAGCATCTCGATGAGTCCGCATAAACCGAAGGCCCTGCTCTCGTAGATAATCATGTGAAAACACAGAATTTATCGTCATAATCATATTTCATTATGAAACAGGTTGTAAGTATCTAAGGCGAATGATATGCACTCATTCTGAGTCGGGTTTATTTTATATTCATCTTGATTTCATGCTGCTCACAAAGTCAATCATGTGATAGTACATTTTTACCCTTTGAATTGAATCAGCAAAAAACTCAGATTTAGGCATACCGAGATACAAATCGTGAAACACTCGATTACGGTAGTGAGCATGAACTTGTTTAACCATCTCATTACCAAGATAGTCAACGGCACTGTTAGGAGATTTAAATTTATTGAAATAGAGAACATCACTATCGTTCTCATCGCTAATACCGATTTGAACACATCTGCTCTCATTGAGTAGTGGAATCGCTTTAGTAGGAAGAATCGATCTTAAATACGCTTGTACATCTGGTCTCTGAAGGTCAGTTTGGTGGAAGGTGGGATAAACTTCTACAGCAGCTCGATTGTCAAAGAAAAAGTCAAATCCGACCAATAACTCCCCATTTACAATTAAATTTTCCCAATCGCGCTGTTCTCCACAAAGTGCTAGGGCAGTTGCTATTTTTTCGGGATAATCCCGGAGGGTCAAATATAACTTGATCCGCGAATGTCTTAGTTCTGGACGAACATCAACTGCAAAACTTACCATCCCCACTTTAGAAGAATCTATACCCGTGGCTAAAAACTGCTGAAGTAACCGACGATTAATCTGAAGTTCTGGTCTTTCTTCTATGCGACGACAAAACGTGAGGAAATCTTCAATATCAAGCAACTTTGTTGGATCGGAGACATGAACTTCACACAGGTAATAAAAGCGAGCTGGATAAAGACGATCTTTCTCAATATTGCAGCAACAGATCATCGAACCTCCTTTATCTTTTCGCTGCTTTCCAATAAATTCTTCAAACAAATTTAATGAATAGGAATTTTCAATGTCAAATATTTGCTTGTGGTCTTCAATGTAACGTAAATTTTCTTCATGACGATTCTGACCAGGACTGGAAATCACACCAGAAGGTTGTATTCGATTTTGAGCGATCGCTCTTGCAGGTTTTACCGCTTTAATATCACCAATAAATAAAGGTAGATGGGGGTGCAAAAAATTAGAAGAAGCTAGGCGCAAAGCGAGTGCTGGCATCTTAACCGTTTGGTTATCGTCGTATTCAATGGCTTGAAAACCCGCCTGCTGGACAAACTCAACCAAGTTCTTCAGAGGAATAACATAGCTGGTTTTCAGTTCATACTGGTTAATTTCATCAAACGATCGTTGCTCTAGCGGAGAAAGGGGTGGCTCTTTAACAAACACACCCGTGATGTATAAGGTTCCCCCTGGACGCAGCACGCGCTTGGCTTCGGCAAGGACTTGAGGTACTCGATTAGAATACTTGATGCTGTCGTTGAAAAACACCACATCAAAAACTTCGTCGGGAAACGGTGGCGTATGAAAATCACCCACTTGCACCCGTACCCGATCGACCAAGTTGGCTTGGGCAATCCGAATTTGAGCTTCTGCCGCTTCCACCTCAGAAATTGTTAGACCCTCAATCCGTGTGCCCGGAAACGACTGGGCAATATGAATCGCCGGAATTCCTGCTCCACAACCAGAATCAAAGATATAGTTTCCAGGCTGTATCCCCATGCGAGCCGCTAGGCTAAGGTTATGCGATCTAGCTACCGGATCGGGAACCATCCGACTGAAGTTGATAGAATTTTTGTTATAAAAAGCACGAACGTTTTCGACTTCGGGTGTCAGGTTGGACTTAGTAGGAACACTAGGACTGATGGCATTATTCTGCATGGTTTTCGATAAAGATAACTCGCAAAAAGAAAAATCTGAATGACTGGGTTATGAGCTTGAGTGCATCTTGAACAAAAAAGACGAGACCGAAGAAGGAAAACAAGACTTTATAAAAAGTTTGCTATCTAAATTTCTTGGGCCTCGTCTTTAGCCTAAAGCCTAGCACCCTTGAGTTCTGGTATTTAGGAAAGTAAACTGCCATGTTACCGAATCTGGACTAGGCTCAAGATGCGATCTGCTGGCGATTTGCAAATCTGAGAGATTTAGGCATCACCATCATCATAGGAACACATGCAAATGATAGAGGCTTCTGCACCATCGTAGGAACACATGCAAATGATAGAGGCTTCTGCACCATCGTAGGAACACATGCAAATGATAGAGGCTTCTGCACCATTACCACCAAGAGCTTCCTCAGAGAGTTCAGCCAAGTGACTGGGGAGTTTACCACTGATACCACGGAGCACGGGCTTGCCCTGGTGGGGCAGAATGTTCTTCTTGTTCATGAGAATAATCCTCATTGTGTTATTTGGCGTATTGACCCGTTGGGGTGGGCCAGTCCCCTTCTTCGTGAGAAGAAGCTTAGTCGGGCGACATCCGGTACGTAGCGAAAGCCAGTCGCCCGCAAACTTTAAAAAACTTAAAACGGCATCGGTGTGGGGTTCATCTGCGTCTCAGCGAGCGGTTCATCTCGCCACCCCAGCTTCACCGGCACGTCATAGAGCCGACCCGACCCAAAGCGCGACCAAAAATGCCGCATTCCTGGCACTGTCACCTTGACCACATTCAAACCAATGTCCGGTCGGGTTTGATCCACCACCAAGGTCTCCAGTCCCGCTTGTTGGGCAATGTTTACGCAGGTGAGGACATCGGTGTAAATGTCATCACTCCAACGCTTGGGGTAATCCTGGGCAGTCTTGAGGGGTTGCGCGGCATCTGGAACTAGATAGGGATGATCCGCCAGCGTAGCTGTGAGTAACCAATCCGTTGCGTCGCTTTTCAGGTTCTCGTCTGGCACTTTGTCCAGTTCCAAGCCAATTTGGTTAACCTCTGTGAGGGTGCGGATGATGGCAATAGTGGGGTCGAGGTGCGCCCCAAAGCCGAGAATCAATCGTTCCGAGCTTCCCGTTTTCCGATTCGACACCCCGACAAAAGCTGGAATGCCTAAGTCTGCGGTCAAATCCAGCACCCATAATTCTCGGTCATTTTCCCGGTAGAACTGCTGCAACTGGACAAAATACGGCTCATCAAAGCTCGTCAAGTCCACCGCCGGACGCCTCAAGCGGTTGTACCACCACAGCGCCACACCGTCGCGCTCCACCAGTTCCATAAACCCTTGCAGAATGGCTTCTTCGAGGGTGTTCCCGGCAGCATTACCGTTGGAATCTCCCCGGCAGAAGCGGTGATCTTGGGGCAAGGGGTAATGGTAGTAGCACAGGGCTGTAGGCAGATACTTATGGGTTTGCTCTGTTAATGACCACACCGGAGTCCAGTCAATGGCTTGACTCGCATCAAACCGCTGGGGAATCCAATCGTGAGCCGCCGTTGCTTGCGCGTTCAAGCTTTCCCGGTTGGCATACTGCTCATCGCTAAAGCACAAACTTTGCTCTGGATGAATCGCCAAGTCTCCTAGTTCTGCCAGGGTTGCCCGTTTGCGAGGTTCGTCCCCTTGAAAGATGCCAGAATAGCGCTCCACTGCTTCACATAAGCCACTCGCCCGCGATTGGCTATCGGTCTTGCCTTTGCCCGAACTCTTGTGTTTCAGGGTATTGCGTAGACCCCGTAAGGAGGTGGCACTGCCGAAGCTATGCCCCGCCCGGTAGGTATGTACCAACGGATTAGCCGGATCCGTAATCCGCACCAGTTCCGTCACCACGCCCGTCACTGGACTGATCAAGTGCTGGTATTTCTGCACCGTCTGTTCTGGAGTGGTGGCGCGATGACCGCCATCACGGGTGAACTGCTTGGGCCGCGATTCTAGCTTTAGCGGTTCAAACCCTCGCCGCTGCAAAATTTTGGGGTCTCCACAGGTCGGACATTGCGGTCGCCGGATTAGGGTATGGCTTTTGAAGTCCAGAATTGTCTGGTTGAAGGTGATAATCTTGCCGTCCAGGGTGGGGAAGCGTGCCGTTCCCGGCGCAGTGGCATTGACGTGTTGCTTGACAATCCACTTGGCTATCTCAGTCGCGGCAAACTGTAACCCCGTTTGCAGGGTCGAAGGCAGCGTCGCCCGTGCTGTGGGCAAGCAGCCTAATACACTCCCGTTTTGACCGTTGCGCTGCTGTTGGGCTTGTTTTTGTCGCAATACCGACGACTCAACTTCGCGGTTGCCCCCCAGCCGATGAGCCAGACAGCCCCAACACCCCGTCTTTCCGGGAACAAACACTGGGCCCAACCACAGGACACTGCCCACAGGCTTGACGAGCAGCCAAGCTTGCTGGCGCTCCAGAGCCTGCTTGTTGATACCTGCTAGTTCCGGCTGCAAATAGTCATCGGTCAAGACGATGTTCAGCGCTGCTGAGGAACCCGCGTCTGTGGGGTTTTGCACCGGAATGCCCATGTCCCGCAGGGCAGTTGCGAGGGCAGCAACCGTGACTTCACTGATGTTATCGCCCACCGTTGTCAGCGTGACCGGCTGCTGTAGCCCCTCGGCTGCTACGGGGGGTGCAATCCCTAACTCGCTCCAAAATGCTGCCACTTCCGAGGATAGTTCCGGGGCTACCTCAGTGAGGTAGCCTTTCTCTGCGAGGCGATCGAGCACATAGTCAATATATTCCGCCGGGACTTCCCCATCAAGTTTTTCGACAATCTGCTCTAGGGTGTGTTGCCCATTCAGCAGAGGCACGATTTGGCAGTAGAGTTGCCCGGTGAGGGCGTGGTTGCTCTGTTCGCCAAGCAGGTAGACTTGCTTTGGCTCGATCGCCTCGACGTGAAAGTGGGGCTTAATTTGGAGGAGTGTGGTGGATTGCATAGAGCGAACAGTCAGTCATGAAGTGGACGATAACAAGACAGGCTAGGGATTAGGCCCAGATGCGGCCCCGGCGGAAGGGTTTAGGGTGTCTCTTTGACTCCTTGGCTTGCTTCCTGGCGTAGTCGCACCAGTAGGAATAATCTTGCAGCCCGGTCTGGGAAGTCGGCACGTAAGACTTTTTCTGTTCAGGGGTGGAGGAGACTTCCGAGGGTGTTACTTCTCTAGTCTCCTTAGCCACCGTTTCCTTTTTCTCATTAGCCATAGTTTCCTTAGTTTCCTTGGGTGTTTGGGGTGTTTGGAGGGTTTGCGGTTGCTGGAGAACCACAACTCCCTCTAACTTGAGGTAGTCGATCCGGTGTGCCCCATCTCCCAACCCGCGATCGGTAGTCAGGGTCAGGGTATGTTGCCCAGCGCTGAGGGCTGGCAAGGGAATCTGGGTTTTGGTTGGCTTGCCTGACCCGACCCCGACGAGTTCCGTCACTGGCTCACCATCTACCCAGAGGGTGTCAACTTGAGATCCAAAAAAGTTGTAAAAGAGCGTAAGTTCGCCTGTGCTGTAGCTTTGGGCAAGAGTGAATTGGATATTCAGTTTGTCGGTGGAAAAAAGCTGCTTTCCTTTGCTCTTTGGTTTGGTCTTGCGACCGGGAACCACGAGCAACGATGGCATCTGGGGCTGGTTAATCGGGTCTCGATCTGACCCAACAACGTAGGTAAATTCCTCTTGCCAGCCACCTACCTGCGAAAACTCCTGACCTCCTTTACCAGCTTGACCAATTTGCCATAGGGTTTCAGTTTGCTGAGGCATCGTGATTAGGGGCTTATCAGTGGCCCGTTAATAAAATCGTCCCATGCCCCCAAAGCCGCCCCAGCCCTGGCTGGCTGTACTCTGGCTGGCACTAGAGTGCATCACTTGGTTGAAACTGCGGTTGGCATAGGCTGAAGGATCGTTATAGTTAGCGCCATGAAGCAGATCCATCCGAATATGCACCAAATCCTCGAGCAGACCATCTTCCACATCCACGCACAGCGCAGGCTGGACGAAATGAGGCCGTTTGACGGGGGGAGACAATACAGGAAGTCGCATGGTTAAGGATTCTCCGTATAGATAGGGTGAACAAATCTAGATGTCTTGGCGAGAGTGCATTTTGTTGTGGCACTCTCACCCCAATTGTATTGCCCTTTAATACGGTGAAGACCAAGAACGAACTTCGCCCAACGTAACCGGAATCAGATCGCTGACATCAATGGTGAAGCGGAAAATCTTCTTAGCACGGCGACTGTTTTCAGGGTCGAAGAACTTCAACTTCACATCCCAGCAGTCGCTATCCATGCGACAGAAGGGGCTTTTCTCAACAGTAATGCTGTCGAGTTCCATGCCGACGGCAACCGCTTGGCTGAAGGTTTGGGCAGCTTGGAAGGCGTTGGTGACGGAGAAGTTGAGGGCGCGGTCTTGGGAAGTGGTTCCCAAGTTGCGGAGGTCGTAGTAGATGCGGTTGAGGAAGCCATCTAAGGTGTTGCGGATGCGGTCTTCATCAGCAGTGCCGTCTTCAGCTTGAACCGCTGCCATCGCCGCTCTCACCAAGCTGTTGACTTTCCAACCGTAGATGCCGCGGGTGCTTTGGGGTTCAATTACCGGGACAACTTGACCGGAGAAGAGCTTGACTTTGCGCCCGGTCAAGATGCCCGGTATGCTGACGCGCTCAACGTATTCGGCATCGTTTTCGGGTTGGATTTGACCGGATAGCAGTTCGTGGAGGGCGCGGTAGGACTCGGCTCCGAAGGGACCCGTGGGGTCGATCGCATATACTGGAGTCAATTCAATGTTGAGTGTCCAAATGAGCGATCGGGCCTCAGAAATATTGTCGGCCAGGTAGTCCACCATCTGCCGCGCGTCGTAGGGGTTCGCTGGCACCATCACCCCTCCCCCTATGTCAAACGGTGGCATCAGTTGCTTGAACGAGTCCCGGCGGGCTTCGCTCCCGAAGTCATAGCCGAGGGTTCCTAGGGCATAAACAATCTGACCGAGATCGGGAAGTTCGCTGGGGGCTTGGCTGGCGGTGACGGAGTTAGCAGTTATGTTGGGCATCATTGGTGGTTGTTGGGTTACAGATGTAGGAAACGATTGCATCAAGTTGTGCAAGTTGGGGGTGTTGCTAGGGACAGCCTCAGCCGCTCCTGGCTTGGCGGCAGCAGCAACCAAGCTAGGAGCCGGTTGCCCTTGATTAGCCATCGCTTCACTGGCGTTGGTTAAGCCACCATCACAACCGCAGCCTGCGGCTTCTACTCCGGATGCACCCACCGATGCGAAATTCTCAGCCATATTTCCTCCTTTTCTTAATAACGTTATGGCTCCAGAGATGTTCAGTCTGCCCGCGAGACACCGACGGGTTTCTTCTGGCAAGTCAGGATCGCAGGGTAAGGCACTCTGCAACAACACTTGACGAATTTTGTGGGGGTCGGGGGTTTCTCCCTGCTCCCGCTGAAGACTCAGCAGCACGGCTGCTACACCTGAGACAATCGGAGTGGCGAAGCTCGTACCGCTCAGGCGGTCGGTGCCACCACCGGGTTTAGCTCCCAGGATGTCCTTGCCAGGGGCAAGGATGCCTTGGTCTTTGTAGGCTTCGCCCCAGTTGCTAAAGTCTAGGGGTTTGCCATTAGCATCCATCGCCCCTACTGCTAGCACAGAGGGCAAGGCAGCGGGTACGTGCAAGCAATCGCAACTATTGTTGCCAGCGGCCGCGACGAGCAAGACGTTGTTCTCTCGGCACAGACGAACGGCATTCCGTAACCAGCCATCGGCCTCGCCATAGTCGGTTAGTTGTCCCCCACTGAGGTTGATAACATTGGCGCCGGCATTGACTGCTTGCTCGATCCCCCTAGCCAAATCTAGCTGGGAAGTTTTGAGGCGATCGTCGGCGAAGACAGGGACAATTATCCCCTTACATTTGGGAGCTATCCCCTCCACCGGACTGCCCGGTTGCCCAAAAATAATGCTGGCAACGTGGGTTCCGTGGGTGGACATATTCCCACCGATCTGGGCCTCCCCTTTAACCAAGGTGGGAAGATACGTTAGGTCGGCGCCTTGGAAGCAAGGATGAGTCTGGTCAACAGGACCATCCAAAACGGCGATACAAATACTACTATCTCCTTGGGAGAGCGTACTTAATGTATCTAGCATTTAAACGTATTCCAAACACTAATCAGCATAGAGTAGTTTTTTTACACCTATTGATAGATACGTGCGTTTTTACCTTCAAGGTAAGCTAGTTGTGTGTATGCTGCCAAAAATTAAATTTTTGAAAAAAATATTAGGGCAATTGGTTGAGCCCTAGGAATTAGTTTTAGTGCTGCACAATCTTATGCTTGCCAGACGAGGGAACTTAGGATGACCGAGGATCACTCGTCTAAGTTGGCTAGCTGCTAGTTGTGTAGGGGTATACCAAAGCCTTGAAGCTATATAAGCATACTGAACAGGACTTATACAATAGACTCTACATATTTCTTATTATTTGGATAGATTTTGTACCAATACGGTTCAGTTAACCCCCACCCCCCTAACCCCCAGGGCTGTTTCATTCTCTTGTAGGGGCTGCCCCCCGTGGCTGCCCCCATGTCTCAAACGCCTGTGAAGTTGTCTGTGGGGGGGTAGGCATTCAGGACACTACAAGAGTCAAAATCGCGATTTTCGTGAGAATGAAACCGCCCTGCCCCTAACCCCCCACCCCCCTAACCCCCAGGGCTGTTTCATTTAATTCAGTTAGAAAACTGTGAAGAAAGCGAGCACCCATAATTTTATGGGTGCTTTTTGCTGATTGGCCAGGCAGCGATGGGTATTGTTCTTTAAGCTCTACTCATTTGAAAAAATGCTAAAAAATATCCCATTTTTCCCAGGAATACCATTCTATGGAAAAACAAATAATTCTCTGAAATATCAGGTTGTTCTCCAGCAGAGCGAAGAAGATTGCGGTGCAGCTTGTCTGGCTTCGATCGCTAAATTTTACGGACTAAATTTTACAATTAGCCGCTTGCGAGAATTTGTCGGTACTGGGAAACAAGGGACGAGTTTACTGGGCTTGAAACAAGGAGCTGAGGCGATCGGCTTTAATGCTCGATCGGTGCGAGCCGCGGCTGCAATTTTAGACAAGATCGATGATGCCCCTCTACCGATGATTATTCACTGGAGCGGCTCTCACTGGGTTGTTTTGTACGGAAAACAGGGCAACCAATATGCGATCGGCGATCCGGCTGTCGGTATGCGCTATGTTTCTAAAGCAGAATTAGCAGCAGCTTGGACAGATTGGCTGTGCTTGCTAGTAGAACCCGATGCGGAGCGGTTTTTTGCAGCAGCAGAGGGTCAACCGCCCGCCAATTCTTTACAAAAATGGATGCGCCGGATTGGGATTTATCGCCCGCTTTTAATGGAAGCATTTTTGCTGAATGCAGTGTTGGGTTTGCTGTCCATTTCTTCGCCTTTTCTAGTTCAACTGCTCACCGACGACATCCTGGTGCGGGGCGACAGACAACTCCTGGCGAGTGTGGCGATCGCAGTTATAGTTATGAACCTTTTTAGCAGCAGTTTAGGATTGGTAGAGTCGAACTTAATTGCTCAGTTTTCCCAGCGTTTAGAATTGGGATTGGTGATGGAATTCGCGCGCAAATTCCTGCGATTGCCTTTGAGTTTTTACGAAACTAGACGCAGTGGCGAAATTGTCAGTAGATTACAAGATATCCAAGAAATCAATAAATTAGTTTCTCAAGTCGCTATCAGCTTGCCTAGTCAATTTTTTATAGCTGTAGTTTCTTTTATTTTTATGTTATTTTACAGCAACGAGCTGACGTTAGCAGCTACAGCTATAGCTCTGTTAATGACTGCCTCTACAGTGGTATTTTTGCCCATTTTGCAGCAAAAAACGCGCAGTTTATTGGTATTAGAAGCCGAAACTCAAGGCGTTTTAGTAGAAACTTTTAAAGGCGCGCTGACGGTCAAAACTACTAGCAGCAGCCAGCAACTTTGGGAAGAATTTCAAACCCGCTTCGGTCGCTTAGCAAAGCTGACTTTCCGCACTACACAAATTGGCATTCTCAACAATATATTTTCGAGTTTTGTTGCCTCTGCTGGCAGCATTACTCTGCTGTGGCTTGGTAGCGGTTTAGTGATTGACAAGGTATTGAGTATCGGTCAGTTGCTAGCGTTTATTAGTATGAATCAAAACGTTACTAATTGGGTAAATTCGCTAGTAGGATTTACTGATGAAATGACTCGCGTGCAGACAGCAACTCAAAGGCTGTCGGAAGTGATCGATGCTGAACCGGAAACTAAAGACAATACGAATAAACCTTTTGTAACTATTCAAGACCGCGACGGTATTGTTTGCAAGAGTGTTAATTTTCACTACCCCGGCAGACTTGATTTGCTGGAAAATTTTTCTGTCACATTTCCCGGCGGTCAAGCAATTGCTTTAATCGGCCATTCCGGCTGCGGAAAAAGTACGCTAGCCAAAGTAATTGCTGGTCTGTACCCGCTGCAATCTGGTAATATTAGAATAGGCGGTTACAACTTGCAGGATTTGTCTCTTGACAGTCTCAGACAGCAGGTAGTATTGGTTCCCCAAGAAGCGCATTTTTGGAGCCGTTCGATTCTAGAAAATTTTCGATTGGGCAGTCCAGATATCAGCTTTGAACAGATTGTTAAAGTCTGCAAAATTGCGGGGGCGGATGAATTTATCAGCCAATTGCCGGATAAATATCAAACTGTTTTAGGGGAGTTTGGAGCGAATATTTCTGGCGGACAAAGACAAAGATTGGCGATCGCCCGCGCCATTCTCAACAACCCGCCTGTATTGATTTTAGACGAATCTACCGCAGGGCTTGACCCCGCAAGCGAAGCGGAAGTTTTAGAACAGTTGTTGATGTATCGGCACGGGAAAACGACGATTTTTATCAGTCACAGGCCACGAGTGATCGATCGCGCCGATTGGATTATCATGTTAGAACGCGGCAGGTTGAAAATGCAAGGCTCGGCTGCAAAATTGCGCTCTATTCCAGGAGACCATTTAGAGTTTTTGAATCCTTGAGCTAGTTAATAAAACGACAGGTTGAAATCTGTCGCTACACAAACAAAACCCGGCTGCGCGGTTCGACACCGAGTCAATCGATTAAAGATTAAAGATTAAAGATTAAAGAATTGAAGCATTGACTTGCGCGAGATAAATACGTTCGGCAAGTTTCATCGGAGACACGTTTTTTATTTCACCGGTCCTGAGTCTGCTTTCGGAATGAATCACGTGGCGGGTATCCTGGATGCTTTCGGTCAACACTCAACAGTCAACAGTCAACAATCATTTCGCTCGTGCAACCGGAATTGATATCACTCATGACTAATAACTTCTCTAAGGAATGAGAATTAAATAAGTTCCACTCTTGAAAGTGGGATGGGCGTCCCGCCCGTCCAAAAAGGACGGGCGGGACGCCCATCCCACAATCTTGTGGAAGTTATTTAATTCTCATTCCATCTGCGGTTTCCCTCTTACATCAAAGATTTAGGCAAGAAGTTTAATCAAGAAAAAAGGCAGGGGAAAAAATGTTTATAGTAAGGACTTTAGTCATTAAAAAGGTAAAGGATATGGTTCTGACGGTAACAGACTTACGCCAGTATAAGCTGATTGGAGTCGATCAAAAATGTATTCAAAAGCTTCTTCAAAGTGTCTGGATTCATCAATGAGAATCTTGAATTCGTGACCCCAAGGATAAACGGTGACAATGAAATTGTCAATAACTTTGTTAACACTCAAAGATATTTCGACTGTTTCGCGATCGCCATTTTCGGGATTTTCGGGATTTTCGCAAACATCGATCGCACCATCAAAATACAGAATGCCATTGTCATCAAACTTCTGATTTTGGTTTTGAATCGGGCATTCCAAATAATCGCTCATTTGCTTGATAAAAATGTCACTAAAATCCTGACAAGCTTCGCAGGATTCGCGGTATGGCCGGGATGCGGCGTAAGCTTTGCAAAGTTCCTCAAATTTAGACATAGAAATTACCAGTGTTAACTGCCCAACATATCAAATATTAGCTCGCAGACGCAATATTTTTAACAAGGTGTTGAATTGATCTGGTAAAGGTGCGATCGCCTCTATTAATTCTCCGGTTACAGGATGCTGCAATGTCAGCCGCCATGCGTGGAGGGCTTGTCCGGTTAAATTGACGCCGATAGAACGGTTGGAACTGTACATCGGGTCGCCGACAATCGGATGTTTTATTTCGGCTGTATGCACGCGAATTTGATGGGTGCGGCCGGTTTCTAATTGATAGTGCATTAAGCAATAGTTGCCGATTCTTTCTTTGATTGTCCAGTGAGTAACTGCGGGGCGACCGCCTTTTTCTACGGGTACTACCGCCATTTTTTTGCGGTCTGTGGGATGCCGGCCGATGGGTAGGTCTATTGTGCCTGTTTCGGTGTTGGGAGCCCCGTAAACTATGCCTAAATATTCGCGGCGGGCGGTTTTGGTTTTGAGTTGGGCTTGCAGGTGTTGGTGGGCGATGTCGGTTTTGGCGATCGCGATCGCACCTGTTGTATCTTTGTCTAATCTGTGAACGATTCCCGGCCGCTGAACTCCGCCTATTTCTGCTAGGGGACAGTGGGCTAAGAGGGCGTTGACTAATGTACCGTCTGCGTGTCCGGCAGCTGGGTGGACGACTAATCCGGCTGGTTTGTTGATGATAATTAGGCTGTCGTCTTCGTAGAGAATGTCGAGGGGAATTGCTTCGGGCTGCAACTTTGTGGGCTGGGTTTCGGGTAAAGTGAGGTGGATGCGATCGCCCGTTTTTACTGATATTTTTTTCGATGTGCAGGTTTCGTCGTTGACTTTGACGTTACCTTGTGATATTAGGGTTTGGATTCGCGATCGGGATAAGTCCGGTATCTGGTTTGACAGCCAAATATCTAATCGCTGATTGACATTACTGCGATCGAATTCCTCTGTATTTTCTACTGTGTAAATCTGTGCCGCAGTGTCTGTTTCTATCATTTACTTTCTTTGGTAATCGGTAATCGCTAATTTAAAATCGATCGATTTGTATGCAGTACATATCTTGTAGGAGTGGGTTTCACCCATAATAATTGCCTAAAACCAATAATCTCGTAAACCCGCCCCCACGAACACGGTAAATCGAAATCTACATCTTTCAAGATACAAGAGACTGGTTTCACCGACAATTATCGCAGTGGCCGCACTGCATAGATTTCGCCTCATTTGCAAACCCAAAAGCTTGCAGCAAAAATTGCCACCTGCACTCGCGATGTTTCAAATATTTTACCATTTCTTCCGCTGCGGTAAAGTTTGATTTTTCCGCTTTTTGCTGGGGAGATTTATTGATCGCATAATTAAAAGGATCTTGCCATGTTAATTGTCCGCTGCTGTGCAAGATTGAAAGGGCGATCGCACTTTCGGGAAATTCGCGGGAAACAGCTTCTATATCGCCTTTAACTGGCAGTTTTTTTGCTAATTGCTGAGCTTCTCGGTATTGCGATCGCAATTTATCTTGAAAAAATTGCCCTCTTTGTTTATCTTCGGAATAAAGCAAACCCGTCGGTTCGCTAATCAGTGTCAGGGCGATCGCCGGTTTGCCGTCGCGTCCGCCTCTACCAATTTCCTGAATGTATTCCGATAATAGCAAAGGTGCTTGATAATGAACAACCCACCGGACATCGGGCTTGTTAATTCCCATCCCAAATGCTGAGGTACAAGTCACGAACTTAAGCTCATTGTTCAGCCAAGCTTTTTCTATTTTTCGTCGTGATTCTGGACTTAAACCTGCATGATATGCTGCTGTTTCATAACCTGCTTCTTTCAACAAATCTGCCAAGTTCTCGCTATCTTTTCTAGTGCGGACATAGACTAAACCTGCTTGTTTTGGTCGAGCTTTAATAAAATTTAATAACTGCTGCTTGCGTCCTCTCGGCGTCCAGACTGTCTGCACTTGCAGGTGTAGATTAGAACGGTAGGGACTTAGCAGAAATGCTTCGGGCTTTTGCAGTTGCAAGACATTTTTGATTGTTTGCTGTGCTTCCGGGTTGGCGGTAGCGGTAAAAGCTGCGATCGCAATTTTACTATTTGCTGGTTTAGCTTTCAACAAAGCCGGCCGCACTGTTCCCAAACGGCGGTAAGCTGGTCGAAAAGTATCACCCCACTGCACTAAACAGTGAGCTTCATCTAATATTAAACCGTTGATTGGGATGTGCGGCTGACTGATAATTTCCCAAACAGGTTTGCTGAGTAATGTTTCGGGAGACAGGTACAGCAATCTTAATTTGTTTTGTTGCAGCGACTGCATAGTTTGTCGGCGCTGCTGTGTTGGCAATTGACTGTGGAGGAGGGAAGCGGGAAGATTGCGATCGCGCAATTCTTGCACTTGATTTTCCATCAGTGCGACTAACGGCGAAACTACCAAAGTTAAGCCTGTTTGCAACAAAGCTGGCAGTTGAAAGCAGATGGATTTGCCACCACCTGTCGGCATAATTATAATTGTATCTTTTCCGGCTAATAAACTACCGACGATTTCTCCTTGCGGCGGTCGGAAGTCGTCGTATCCCCAAATTTTTTGGAAGGCGGCGCGGGCTTGATTTAATGTTAGTTCTGGTTTAAAGTTCATTTGACTCAGTTAAAAAACTTGTATGGTTTCGCCACAACTAACGAATTTTTGGCAAATTCGGATCTTTTCGACAAGTCGAGAGTGGTAATTGTTCACCACCTTGTATCGTGGTAATTCTCATTCGATTTCTATCTGTCACCACATTTAAACAAGCACAGCCATATCCATAATTAACATTAGTTTTAACATATTCATCGTCGTTAAAAGGAGGAATAGTGTTCATTCCTCCGGCTTGATATCCCCCTTGCGCCGAGATTGTCCACTGAGCATCTTTGTCTTTGAGATACCAATTAGCAGGCGTGGGATTTATTAACCATCCGCACCTGGTTTCAGCCGCTTTTGCAGGAATAATAACCAGCGAAAAAGATGAGATAATTGCAGGTATCAACCACTTTATTTTCATAGCTTTACATCCTAATTTTTGAGCGACAATCATACAGGAATTACGCGCTTCGAGAAAAGAAACAGAAACCGGGTTTTTTAGCGAATCTGCGGGTGACAACGAAATATTGTCGCAAAAACCTGGTTTCTAACTACCTGCGCGTAAGTCCTGTCCAAAATCCAAAATCCAAAATCCCCTAAGACTCCTCGCCGTCTCGGCGGCCGAGCTCGTACACGCCGCCACCAATACAGGCGATCGTACCCATAGATACTGCCCAACCAGTGCCCAGAGACAATTCGACGCCCCAATTGCACAATCCCCCCGCAATCAAAAAGGGTACAATGCTCAACAGCGAAGCGTAAAACGCATTTTGGGCTTCTCTGGCTTGGCGGGTTCTTTCAAACTCGGCTTCCGAGGTGTAGAGGGATCTCTCGGCAAAATTCATCCAGCGGTTCAGTTGCAGGATTACCCATTCTGTGAGGGGCGACAGGCCCCAGTATAGGGCCAAAGACCACAAGGACGCACCGGCGATCGCAGTTGCGTCTATGGCAAAGCTAAAGGGAAAAATTTCAGTAAGCATTGCTTGATGTTTGTGATGAATTTGAGATTTTGGATGTTATCCAAAATCCCCGAACTTAACTATAGTGTCAAGCAAAAGCTCGATCGAATTCAACCGCAGCACGAATTTCCAATTTTTTTTATCACCCCTGGGCATTTACCCGGAAGCCTTGACACGGGTTTTGGATGGAGTAAGATACACGTTGTTATTAAACTGATTCGCGATCGCGGGTAGAGCTCAAAGCCAATCTTGCAGCGAATTGGCATAACTTACATTTTGCACCCTTCTCAGAAACGGGCAAGATGCCCGTTCCACAAAGAATGATTTTTTTGTGGGGAGTAGGGGTTGGGCCGGAAAGCCCGCCCCTGAAAGCTTTATTGACAAGGGTGCAAGATGTGAGCCTAACAGACAACGCACACTCCCACACACATTTAACTTTGAGCCGTGAAAAAAATCCTGCAAGACTCTAGAGGCCCGCTGACGGCAAAACGCTTTTTTCGTTTCAGACAGATGCTGCTGCTGGCACTTTCGATCAGCATTGTGTTGATCAGCCCTTATTTGCAGCAGCAGGTGGTCAAAGCTCAGTCAGGCTTACCAAGCAGAGTAGCGACGGGTAATTTGTGGCAAGAAGCTTCTTTTCCAGTCGAAAACTTTGAAACATACACTTCCCCCTTCGGCCCCCGTGGCGGGGATTTTCATTACGGTTTGGACTTGGCCGCCCCGGAAGGCAGCTATATCCGCAATTGGTGGGGCGGGCAAATTGTGGAAGTTTGGGAAGATGGCCGATGCGGCACTGGTATGATCGTGCGATCGGGAAATTGGGAACATATCTACTGTCACCTCAGAGGCCGAGTGCTAACGGCTAACGGCGGACGTTATTATACCGATCGCGAAGGTACTTTGCAAATTTGGCAAGGTCAAACAGTGCCTGCGGGTGCGAGAATTGCCAGAGTTGGGATGACAGGCCGCACGAGTGGGCCTCACTTGCACTGGGGATTGAAGTACGGAGGCCGCTGGGTAGACCCGGCTTTGGTTCTCCGGGAAATGTACGCGCAACAATCTTAATTAGTCATTAGTTAGTAGTTAGTAGTCATTAGTCATTAGTTAGTAGTCATTTTTATTGGTTTGTAGTAAGGAATAAAGTCCTTATTTTTTCGGTAATGAGGACTACAGTCCTCACTACAAACTTTAATAACTAATGACTAATGACCAATGACTAATGACTCTTTACGTTGGTGCTAACTCTTTTTTTGTCAACTCGGTGTACCGCTCGACAATTTGGCGGAATTCGTCGCCGTCGATCGTTTCTTCATCCAACAACGCTTCGACAAGTTTGTCTACCAAAGCGCGGTTTTCGCGGATTATTCGGCGAGCTTCTTCGTAGCACTCAAAGGCAATTTCCCGGACTTGGCGATCGATCTTGATTGCCATTTCTTCGGAATACTCGGATCGCGAATTCCAGTTTTGGCCCAAAAACACCTCATTGTTCGGACTTTCCAAAGCCACAGGCCCCAAATCCGACATTCCATAAAGCGTTACCATCTCCCTCGCGAGACTGCTAACTTTTCTGAGATCACTACCAGCACCGGTGTCGATTTCAGCATCGCCATAAATTTCGGCCTCCGCCGCCCGTCCCCCCAAAGCTACTTTAATTCGGTTTAACAGCAAAGCCCGACTCCTTAAACCTTCGCTGTCGAGCATTTCGTCGTCGAGCACAAAGCTAGTAAAGCCTTCAATGCCACCGGAACGGGGAATAATCGTTACTTTTTCCACCGGGTCGGCATTTTTGAGCATGGTCGCGACTAGGGCGTGGCCAACTTCGTGGTATGCTGTCATCCACTTTTTCTTGCTGTCCAGCAGCGGGTTGAGGGTAAGCCCGATCGTGATCCGGTCGATCGCATCGTGAACTTCTAAGTTACTAATCGTGTCTTTGCGACGCCTCGCGGTGAGAATGGCTGCTTCGTTGAGCAAGTTTGCCAAGTCAGCACCGGAAAAGCCGGGAGTGCGACGGGCGATCGTGTCTAGGGCAACTTCTGGGTCGAGTTTTTTGTTGCGCGCGTGAACTTGCAAAATCCCCAAACGCCCTTTGTAACTGGGTAAATCTACCGTTACTTGCCGATCGAACCTGCCGGGCCGCAGCAGGGCGGTATCGAGCACGTCGGGCCGGTTAGTAGCTGCAATCACAATCACGCCACTGTTACCCTCAAAGCCGTCCATTTCTGTCAGCAACTGGTTGAGAGTTTGTTCGCGTTCGTCGTTGCCGCCGCCGATACCAGCGCCGCGCTGCCTTCCTACGGCGTCTATTTCGTCGATGAAGACGATGCAGGGCGAATTTTCTTTAGCTTTGCGGAACAAGTCGCGGACGCGGGAGGCGCCAACTCCGACAAACATTTCGACAAATTCGGAACCGGAGATGCTGAAGAAGGGGACGGCTGCTTCGCCTGCGATGGCTTTTGCCAGCATTGTTTTGCCGGTTCCGGGAGGCCCGATTAACAGAACTCCTCTGGGAATTTTCGCACCGATGGCGTTGAAGCGTTCGGGTTTTTTGAGGAAGGTTACGACTTCTTGAAGTTCTTCTTTAGCTTCTTCGATGCCTGCTACGTCGTCGAACATCACGCCGGTTTTGGCTTCCATTTGGAAACGGGCTCTGGATTTGCCGAAGTTCATGGCATTTCCTTGAGATTGGGTCGATCGGCGCAGGATTGCCATCAGCACTGCCAACACTGCAAAAATCACTAGCAAGTTTATTACTAAACTGACTGCCGCTGCGTTATCTGCTGTTTGTTTGACTTCAAAGTCAATCTTTTTGGCGCGGATTTGCGAGTACAGTTCTCGGTTGTTGTAGTCGAACAGACTAACTGATTGGGTTTGATCGCTTTTTTGATTTTTTAGCCTAACCTTGGCAGTTTTTTGAGTTTCGTCTACTTCGATTTTACTGACTTGCCCTTTTTCTATGTTGTCGATGAGTTGGCTGTAACTCATGGTGTTTGGCGCACTCTCGGCAAACACCGGGGTCGAGAGCAATATTCCTTGAGAAATCACCAAACTGCCCAGGATGCGCCAAAGATTCCGTCCTGGAATTGATTTTTTAGGATTCTGGCTCGACTTGTCTTTGTTTACAGCTAGATGCCCCAGCCATGCGTGTTTCCAAGAATTTTTCATATTGCTTTGCCCAAGGTTGAAGACTGCCAAGATTGACCGCTTGTGGTTTGCTACGTTCATTTATTTTAACAAGAGGGCGGGTGTTGGATGGGTTTATCTCTCGCGGGCCTCTTCAGAGACCCCTCAAGAGGGGGGCGGTTTCATTCTCGGTAGGGGCAATCCCCCCGTGGTTGCCCCCATGTCCCAAACGCCTGTGCAATCGTCTGTGGGTGGGGGCGGGCACTCTTGGCACCGCCCCTACAAAAGCCTGATTTTCGTGAGAATGAAACCGCCCTGCTCTTGAGGGGGGTTTTGAATCCACGGCTGCTCAAGAAACCGGGTTTTTTACGTAATCTGCGGGCTATAACCCAGGATTTTGCTCAAACAACCCGGTTTCTCGGCTCCCTCCACTGAACTTACCCACGGCTGCTCAAGAAACCGGGTTTTTTACCTAATCTGCGGGCTATAACCCAGGATTTTGCTCAAAAAACCCGGTTTCTCGGCTCCCTCCGTAAATCTCAAATCTCAAATCTCAAATCTCAAATCGATGGATTTTGCTCAAAAAACCCGGTTGCTGGGCTCCCTCTACTGAACTTACCCACGACTGCTCAAGAAACCGGGTTTTTTACGTAATCTGCGGGCTATAACCCAGGATTTTGCTCAAACAACCGGGTTTCTGGGATCCGTCCGTAAATCTAAAATCTAAAATCTAAAATCTAAAATCGATTGACAGTTGCCGATCGAACTTGCTATCTTAATCATAGTCGTAATGAGTACGTTTTACTCAAGCAGTTATTGTTTTTAAGTTTTATGGTAAAAATTGTTGGCATTGGTGGAAGTTTGCGGGCTGGCTCCTACAGCCAGTTAGCGTTGAAGGTGGCAGCAGAGCGGGCGCAGGCTTTGGGCGCGGAAGTTGAAATATTGGATTTGCGATCGCTCAATCTGCCATTCTGCAATGGTGAGAATGATTATCTCGACTACCCGGATGTGGAAAAGCTGCAGAATGCGGTTAAGCAAGCCGACGGCTTGATTTTGGCAACGCCGGAGTATCACGGTAGCGTCAGCGGTGCTCTCAAGAATGCCCTGGATTTGATGAGTTTTGAGCATTTGGACGGGAAGGTTGCAGGTGGGATTAGCGTTTTGGGAGGGCAAGTTAACAGCAACGCACTCAACGATTTGCGAACCATTTTGAGATGGGTACACGCTTGGGTAATTCCCGAACAAATTGCGATCGGGCAAGCTTGGAAAGCTTTTAGTCCTGATGGTAAATTGTTGGATGAAAAACTGTCTGAAAGGTTCGACGAATTTGCTCGAAGTTTGGTAGAAAATACGCGGAAATTGCGAGGAATTTCGTAATTGTATCTCAGGAAAAACGCACTCCGGGACGCAACTGGCATAGTCTTTGGGTGCGTCAGTTCCAATAATTTCTCGATTTGAAGAGGCTTTCTCTCTAGCAGAGCACCCTACAAGCTGCAATGTAACTGTTAACAGTCAACAGTCAACAGTCAACAGTCAACAGTCAACTGAGTTAAAATGGCATATCGATCATGTCTCCGAAAGGATGGGGTACGTCGATCGGCATTCTGCCGGGTTTTGACTCATATTTGTCTATCCACTTTTTGGCCAATTCCAAAGCTTCCTCCTCAGTCTTGGCATTTTGGACAGCGACGTGGCGGTTGCCGCGGCTATCCCAAACCTCGACGTAGAAGACTTTCTGGGATTGAATAATCCAACCTTTATAAGTGTCTGCTGGTTCCATAGTTAGAATCCTAAAATAATCGGGCGGGGAGTTCCACTGGCTAGCTAATTGTAAATATTGCCCTGCATAAAATGAATTTTACGGGGGTTTCTATAGTATTTTTGGAAAAAAGTCAGTTTTACGGTTAACCTCATGACTAGACTCCTGAAGCAATTATTTAATTGGAGAAAATATCTCCAACCTTTAGCCGCGGCGATCGCGATCGCCCTAATCGCATCCCAGATGGCGGTATTGCCGGCATTGGCGACTGGCGTGTACGAAATGCCGGTGTTGTCGGCGGGCGATCGAACTTGGGTGTTCGACAAAGGCGACGTGCTCAGCCGCAGCAGCGAAAGCAATATCAGCAGCGTGCTCGACAACCTGGAAAACAAAACAGGGAAACAAGTCAGATTTGTCACCATCCACCGCTTAGACTACGGTGAAACGGCTGCCACTTTCACCGACCAACTGTTTGAACAGTGGTTTCCCGCAAAAGAAGACCAGACTAACCAAATTTTACTCGTTCTCGACACTGTTACCAACAGCGCGGCAATTCGTACCGGGGAAGGGGTGAAATCCCTGCTAACCGATGAAATTGCCCAGAGTGTGGCCGGGGAAACCGTGCAAGTGCCGCTGCGGGAAGCCAATAAATACAACGAGGCATTTTCGGCTGCAAGTACGCGCATTGCAACTGTTTTGTCGGGCGAACCCGATCCGGGCCCTCCTGAAGTTGTTGACAACATTCAAGTTGAAGGCACGTTTAAAAAAGCTGAAGAAACAGACCAAGGCAATGCCACAGTTGTTGTGGTTGTGCTGTTGGTGTTGGCGACAGTAATTCCGATGGTGACTTATTTCTGGTATCAAGGTTTTTCGTGATCGGGTGCTGATAAATTCGATCTGTTGTGGTTTTGTCCAGAAATTAAGGCAGGACTGCACTAATCTTGAACGTATTCTCGATCGCTCAACAAAGCAATTTCTGCCCGTACAAATTCCCGTCCCAAATAAGCCGCGTGATCTAACAGTGTCACCGGACTGGGGCGGGTTTCTTCTAGAATTTTGACACAAAGTTCTTTGGCGGTTCGGCCGGTAAAAAGTGTGGACTGAGTGCGTTCTACCTTGCCGCGGGCGGGGATGGGTTTACCAGTTTCGGGATCGACGGCGAGGCCTCGATCGTCGATGATGTTGGTGAAATGTTTGGCACAAATTAAGCTGGTTTCGCGATCGAGATAGATGATGAAGTAGCCGCCCGGATCGAGGTCGATGTGGCGTTTGGATAGCTTGTCATCGATTGCGGTCAGGTTTTCCAAGGTTTGACTCATGGTTGGTAAAAGAAAGTAGACAATAGCTATATTTTTTTTGCTATTTCTAGTTTAGTCGGCTGCGGGACAAGTTTGGCAGGTTGGTGGGACTAAATGCGCGATTTCGCTTTTACCCGATATCTGTAGGGACACGGCAATGCCGTCTCCGGCGCGGGGTTCTGCGAGTTTTAATAATTAATATAAGATTAAGGACTGTCGCAAGAGTTGTTGAAATTAGTATAATTAACCGCAGAGAACGCAGAGAACGCAGAGTGAAAGAAGAGAGAGAAACAAAATATGTTAGGATTGGCTTGAGTAAGATTTAGTATTAAATTATAGATGAAATTTATAGATTTGTTTTCGGGAATAGGAGGTTTCAGGCAAGGGTTTGAAAAAATTGGCTTTAAATGCGTTTTTTCCTGCGAGATTAACAGCAAATGCCGACAAATTTACACAAAAAATTTCGGTGAGGTTCCTTTTGGAGATATCAGTAAAATTAATCCCGTCGAGTTAGAAGACTTTGATGTTTTAGTCGCAGGCTTTCCGTGCCAACCTTTTAGCATCTGTGGCAAAAAGCTAGGTTTTGAAGATACTAGAGGTACGCTATTTTTTGATATTTGTAAAATTATCAAAATAAAGCAACCTCAAGTAGTTTTTCTCGAAAATGTCAAGCACTTAATCCATCACGACAAGGGAAATACCTTAAAAGTAATTATTGCTAGCCTAAAAGAGTTGGGGTACAGCGTAAATTACAAAATGCTGAATGCTAAAGACTTTGGAATTCCTCAACATCGTGAAAGAATATTTATAATTGCAACTAAAGGTAAAGAATTTAACTTTTCTAGAGTTAAAATCCAGTTTACTCCAAAACTCAGGCAGTTTCTAGACGAGACAGGAGATTTTGAAATATTGGATAAATCCGAGTATACTTTAATTGAGTCTCCGAGAAAGCAAGATTCGGGACTTGTATTTGTAGGTTACAGAAATAAAGGTACTTGGAAAACTGGCGTGAGGCCCAATACAGAACATTTATCGAGAGTTCACAGACAGCCTAATCGCATTTATTCGGTAGATGGAGTGCATCCCACAATTCCTTCGCAAGAAACATCGGGTAGGTTTTTTATCTACATTCCTGAGCAAGATATGGTGAGAAAGTTGACGCTGAAGGAATGTTACCGTCTTATGGGTTTTCCTGAAGATTTTAAAAGTTATCCTAGTGCGGGGGAAAGTTACAAGCAAATTGGAAATTCGGTTTGTGTGCCGGTGGTGGAGGCGATCGCGCAAGAAATATTAAGTCAAAATTTATTGTATGATGAAAAGAAGGAACTACAAAGATGTCCAGAGTCCCGGCTTCAGGAACCAGTTGAGACTCTAGTTAACACTCTTACTTGAGATTAACTTTCTTATTAAACAATTTTAGAATTAACCAAGCGCTAACTTTGAGCTATAATATAAGTAACCCAAGATAGATATAGTCGTCATGGAAGAATTACTCACCTTAAAAAGCTTACTGCTAAAAGGGGATATACCTGGGTCATTAGCTCTAGTTGAAGAACTAGAAGAAATGAGCAAAAAAGACATCATTAAAACTATTCGCAGCTATGCAGTTATTTTACTATTGCATCTGATTAAACAGCAAGCTGAAAATCGCACAACTCGCTCTTGGGATATCTCGATTCGGAACTCGGTTCTAGAAATTCAGGAGGAAAATAAGCGACCGAGAGGCGCGGGTTTTTACTTACCTCTAGAAGAGTTACTCATTGTTTTAGAAATGGCGTATCGACAAGCTATTAACAAAGCTTCCCTAGAAGTGGAAGAAGGGCGTTATGAACCAAGAGAATTGTCGCAGTTAGTGAATCAAGAGGCACTTATTAATCAAGCAATGACTTTAATTTCACAAGAAGCTGAAGATAAGGACTAAAGTTACCCAAAGTCAGGAGACGGCAGTGCCGTTTCCCTACCTCAATTAATTGTAGGGAAACGGCACTGCCGTCTCCTCGATTTTTGTAAGGACACGGCAGTGCCATTTCCCTACTTGTCTTAAGCGGGAACTTGGATTCTTTCAGTGCCGGCAAGTTCAAAGGCTGCGTGAATTGCCTTCAAAGCAGTTACTCCTTGTCCTTCATCCACAACGCAGCTAATTTTAATCTCGGAAGTGGCAATCATTTGAATGTTGATTTGCTGGCGGGAAAGCGCTTCAAACATCTTTGCCGCTACTCCCGGATGCGCTACCATCCCGGAACCGACAACGCTAACTTTGGCTATTTGTGTATCGACTGCTACTTCGCCCCATCCGAATTCTGGGGCGGCTTTTTCGAGGACTATTTTAGCAGCTTCGGCGTCAATTTGTGCTACGGTAAATGCAATGTCGCGAGTTAATATGCCGTCGATATTGTGGCAGCGCTGCGACTGAATGATCGTGTCTACGCTGATATTTTCCTCGGCTAAAAGTCCGAACAGTTTTGCTGCTACTCCGGGGCGATCGGGCAATTGGCGAATTGCTAGACGCGCTTGATTGAGATCCAACGCAACGGCGCGGACTGCGGGCGGTTTGTGGGAGGATGAACGCAGCCCAATAGGGGAGTTGGCAACATCAAATGTTTTGCAGAGTTCGGCAACGGCCCGATCGCAATCTTGGGCATCGATCGCACAACTAACTTTCACCTCGGATGTAGAAATCATTTGAATGTTAATTCCCGCATCCGCTAAAGTCTTAAACATCTGCGCCGCTACCCTCGGACGACCGATCATTCCCGCACCCGCAATGCTAACTTTAGCTATTGGCCGCTCTTCTGCTTTCACTTCCGGTTCTCCCAATTCTGGGCGAGAATTCTTGCCGAGTGCGGGGATAATTGCATCTGCAACGGCGGTGGCTTGTTGCAGAGATTTTCGCGTCACGGTGAAGGCAATATCGTTAGTATTTCCTTCATGAATTGACTGAATAATTAAGTCTACATCGAGGTTTTGTTGGGCGATCGCACCAAACAACCGCGCTGCTACGCCGGGGCGATCGGGCAAACGCAGTAGCGACACCCCCGCCTGATCTAAGTCAAATTCCACCGCATCGACGGCTTTTGCGAGCTCCAAGCCCTCCAAAGGCCGGGGTTGCGGGGGTGGGGACACTACACGGGTACCGGGGGCGTCACTCCAGCTAGAAAGCACTACCAGGGGCACGCCGTAATTCTTGGCAATTTCTACCGCGCGCGGGTGGAGGACTTTTGCGCCCAAACTCGCCAATTCCAGCATTTCGTCGCAAGTGATTTCGTCCATCAATTGCGCGTCGGCAACCAAGCGCGGATCTGTAGTCAGAATTCCGGGCACGTCGGTATAAATTTCGCACCTGTCGGCCCGCAGCGCTGCAGCGAGGGCAACTGCTGTCGTGTCGGAACCGCCACGGCCCAAGGTGGTAATTTCCAATTCTCCGGCATCGGCGATGCCTTGGAAACCCGCAACCACAACGACTTTACCGCTTTTCAACTGGCTTTCAAGCCGATTCGGATCGATTCGCAAAATTCGGGCGCGGGTGTGGGCGGCTTCGGTGACAATGCCGACTTGGGCGCCGGTGAGGGAAATGGCGGGCTGTCCCATTTCCTGCAATGCCATGCTCAAAAGTGCGATCGAGACTTGTTCCCCAGTGGAGAGCAACATATCCATTTCCCGCTTGTTGGGATTTGGGGAAATTTCCTTGGCGAGTTTAACTAAACCGTCGGTGGTTTTGCCCATCGCTGAAAGTACGACAACCAGAGAGTTGCCAAGCTGTGCTGTTTTTACTACTCGTCTGGCTACTTCCAGAATGCGATCGACTGTACCAACCGAGGTTCCGCCATATTTCTGAACAATTAGTGCCATAGATTCTACACAAAGCTACAAAATACTTATCAAATAATACAAGCAGCTTCTGGATTAGAAGTGGTAATTTTTAAAATTCCCATACAACAAACCGGAGAAAAGAAAAAAATATCTGCGTAAACGATGAAAATATGTGGGTAGGGGCAGGTTTTACCAGCCATTTAATTCTCTCACACCAATATTTTAATAAACCCGCCCTCTTGATTCGGATTTTAGCCTCCTTCTAGCTCTCGCAAACGCGCTTCTAAAGCTTGAATTCGCTGCTCGGCTTCTATTCGCTTTTGCCGTTCTTGTTCTGCTTCTGACTGCGCTTGTTCGACTGCCAATTCCGCTTGTTCTACCCGTTCATCGGCAGCCAGCAGCAAATTCCCCTCAGCATCCCACCAGCGCATCCAAGGCAGTTCTACGCCCTGATAAACCCCTTGCCAAATGCCTAATTCCAATCCCATTGGCTCGATTTGGTAATGTCCGCGCTGATTTTCTGACATTAACTCAAATCTATCTTCTACCAAATGATAGCATTCTATTTTGGCTTTTGTGACTTCATAAATTCCATAAAAAGCAGGTCTAATAACTCGCTCGTAAATCCAGAATTTCCCCTTTTTGGGAGTTTTATCTCTTTCTTCGCTGCCATCTCCAGAGACAAATTCTAGTATAATTAACGGCGGCATTAATTCTTTCCACATTACATAGGAACGCCGCATATTTCCGTTGAGAGTTGGCGGCACGTCGGGCACGTAAAACCAATCTGGTGCTTCGGCTCCTCTGGCTAGGGGTTCTGGGGGTTGCGGGACTCGCCAATAAATGCCGGAATCTTGACCGATACAATATTGTCCGTCGGGATGAAGTTGGTCTAAAATGGGTCGAACAGATGTTGTTAACAGGATGCTTTGAGGGAGTTCTTGAAAGTTTTTCACAAAAGTACCGTCGGAATCTGGTAATTGAGTGTGGTCTGGAAAATCTGTAAAATCTGTTACTAGAAGTTCGGGTTTTTCGGTGACACTCATGTTGACCTCTTGAATGCTAAAAAATTATAATTCACATTTGGAACGGATGATGAGTCAGTACAAGTTAATTATTTTCGACTTCGACGGTACTTTGGCAATTACTCACAAAGCTATTGTATTTTGCTTTACCAAAACTTTTGAAAGTTTCAATATTGCCCCGCCTGCTGCTGATACTATTATAGCGACGATCGGCATCAATTTACCAAATAGTTTTAAAATCCTCCATCCGGCGATCGAGGAAAGCGCAATTCCCGAATGGGTTGAAACTTACCGCTCTTATTATCGGACGGAAGGTGAAAAGCAGGTAGAGTTATTTACCGGGACAAAGCAAGTGTTGCAGTTGGCGCGTCAGTCGGGATTGAGCCTGGGAGTTTTCAGCAACAAACACGTTAGCTTTGTTAATGTATTACTAAATAATTTGAGAATTCACAGCTTTTTTGATTTAATTTTAGGTGATAACGGACAAATTATCCCGAAACCAAATCCGGCTGTTTTTCACTCGATGATTAAACCGCTGTTCCCGGAGTTGGATAACAGTCAAATTTTAATGGTGGGCGATACAGCGGTTGATTTGCTGTTTGCTAAAAATGCTGGGATAGATGTTTGTTGGGCGGCTTACGGATATGGCGATCGCGCTCAGTGTCTCGCCCTCGAACCGACTTTCGCGATGGACGATATTTCAGAACTTGCTGTGTTAGTTCAAAATTAATTTTTCCTGGTTTTTTATGAGAATAGTTTGAATCATTTAACTATAAAGTATTTAATTATTTTTTTTTAGGAGAGCAGGATGATGTATTTTTTATTTAAGTTAAAAAATAAATGACCGAACTTGTAAGCCGCCCAAACTCTGCCAAGTAAACTATACCAGAGATAGAGTTATGGTGGGAACAACTATTATAAATTAACAACTAGGATTCCTTTGAAGGTAGAAGGCACAAGGCAGAAGGCAGAAGGAAAAAAAAACGAGGGAAGCCAGATTTTCTTTAGGTAGAATTTACCGCCCAAATTCTGCATGATAGCCTTTTAACTTCAGCCTTCAGAAAACAGACAATTTTGTTAAACTCTAGGGTGTGCTGGCAGTCGGTATCTACAATAAACTCAATTTATAGAAACTCATGCAGAGAGATATAAGCATTCCTTCTGAAACGCTATCGCCGACTCGTACTGGCGGCACACCGAATTTAATAGAAGAAGTCTGGAGGCTGTACGATCGCGCCCTGGCAGCTACCAGCAACGGCATCGCGATCGCGGACGCTACCCGGCCGGATAAGCCTATAGTCTACTGCAACGGGGCTTTCGAGCGGATTACAGGCTACAATCGCAGCGAAATAATCGGGCAGAATTGCCGCTTCCTGCAAGGCCCGGATACCGATCGCGCTGCCGTCGATCGCATCCGCGTAGCCCTGAAAGAACAGCATGACTGCAAAGTAGTTCTGAAAAACTACCGCAAAGACGGCACCGCCTTCTGGAACGAACTCACCATCTCGCCGGTGCGCGACAGCAGCGGACTCGTTACCCACTTCATCGGCGTCCAATCTGATATCACGGATCGCTTCCAAGCAGAAGAAGCCCTCAAACAAGCCGAGGCAAAATACCGCAGCATCTTTGAAAACGCCACCGAAGGCATATTTCAAACCGCCCCAGACGGACGCTACCTCAGCGCCAACCAGGCACTCGCCCGAATGTACGGCTACGATTCCCCGTCAGAACTGATCGCAAAATGTTCGGCGAAAAACCTTTACGCCGATCGCACCCGCCGCGCTTCCTTCATGGCAGAAATCAGCAAAAACGGCTCCCTGAAAGAGTTTGAGTCCTGCGTCCGCCGCCAAGACGGCAGCACTACCTGGATCTCGGAAAACGTGCGCGAAGTCCGCGACGAAGATGGCGAGCTCCTTTACTACGAAGGAACCGTCGCCGAAATCGCCGATCGCAAGCGCGCTGAAGCAGCCCTGCGAAATCAAGAATACTGGTTGAAAACCGCGATTAACGCCGTGCCCGACGCGATCAACCTCACAGACAGCGAGGGGCGCTGGCTGATTGCCAACGACTGCGCCCTCCAACTTTTGGGCTGGGAAACCGCAGACTACCAGGGTAAAACTACTGCCGAACTCGCTGCCACCGCCGATCCGAGAGTCAGAGAAATCCTGCTAACTTGGCAGGAAACCGACGAAACCACCTGGCAAGCAGGCACTCTTACCTCCAGCCGCCAAATTGTCCCCTTGCCCACAGGCGGCTGCAATTTGTTTGAAGTGCGGAAAGTGCCACTGTTCAACCCCGACGGTTCGCGCAAAGGTTTGGCAGTCGCGGGGCGGGACATCACGCAGGAAGTGGCAGCGGATGCAGCTTTGCGAGACAGCGAACAGCGGTTTCGGGCAATTTTTGAACGCGCTGCGATCGGCATGGTAGTCGCTACCCTCGAAGGTGTGGCGATCGCCACTAATCCGGCATTTCAAGCTATGCTGGGCCGATCGGAAGCTCAACTGCGGGGTCTCGGCCTCGACGACTGCGCGCACCCGGAAGACGCACAAACGTCGCGCGAGTTGCGCCAACAGTTGGCCGCGGGCTTGCGCGAAGCTTACCAAATTGAGAAGCGCTATCTCCGCCAAGACGGCAGCATCAGGTGGGGACGCCTCAGCGCCTCTGTCATCGACAGCAGTCAGGGAACGCCACAGTTTATTTTGCAAATGGTAGAGGATATTACCGATCGCAAACAAGCCGAGTCAGCTTTGTTCCAAAATGAGGCTAAGTGGCGATCGCTAATTCTCAACAGTTCCGACATCATTACTATTCTCGACGCCAGCGGTCGCATTGTTTACGAAAGCCCTTCTGTAGAAAGAGTTTTAGGCTACGAACCCGATGAAGTCGCCGGTCAAATTGCTCTCGATTTGATCCACCCTGACGACCTGCCCTCGGTGATGTCCGACGGCGAAAAACTGATCGCAAATCCAGGCGATCCGATCGCCCTAGAAGGTCGGTTCCGGCGCGCTGACGGTTCTTGGTGTTTTCTCGAAGGTGTGGGCATCAACTTGCTAGCAGACCCCGCTGTGAAAGGAATTGTGATCAACTCCCGCGACATGACCGCGCGCCGGCAAGCAGAGTACCGCCTCAGCAAAATCAACGAGTGCTTTTTGGGATTCACCACCGACGCCGCTGAGAACATCCAGCGGCTGACATCCTTAGCCGGCGAGCTTTTGGGCGGAAGCAGCGCCATCTACACCCGTTTAGGTGGCGGTCTGCTGCACGCGATCGCGACTTGGCAAGCGCCGCCGGACTACCCGCTAGTCGAGATCGCCGAGGGCCACATCTGCACCGACGTATGCAGCAAAGGAAGCGATCGGGCTGTTGCCATTCCTGACTTGCAGAACACGATCTACGCCCAAACCGATCCCGCTGTCATCCGCTACCAACTGCGAAGCTATCTGGGACAAGCAGTGCGGCTGGGCGACAATTACGTGGGTGCGGTATGCGTTGTCAACACCGACTCGATCGCGCCCACAGAAGCCGACTGCAAGCTGATCGGAATTATTGCTGGGGCGATCGGAGTTGAGGAAGAACGGGCCGCCGCCGCCGATCGCGATCGGCAAAAATCCCAAGAACTGCAAACAGCTTTGAGCGACTTGCAGCAAACTCAAATGCAGTTAGTACAAACCGAAAAAATGTCTTCCCTCGGACAGGTGCTAGCAGGAATTGCCCACGAAATTAACAACCCAGTTGGCTTTGTCGCCGGCAACCTCTGCCACGTCCGAGGCTACGTTCTCGACTTGTTAGAAATCGTGCAAGTCTATCAAGAAGAGTACCCAAATCCCCCAGCAAAACTTCAGCAACAAGCTGAGGATATAGACTTAGAATTTCTAGCAGAAGACCTGCCCAAATTGCTCAATTCGATGCAGACCGGATGCGAGCGCATTGTTGAAATTATTCAAACTCTCCGAAATTTCTCGCGGGCGGACGAAGCGAAAATCAAAACTGCCGACATTCACGAAGGTTTAGAAAGTACCTTGTTAATGTTGAACACCAGGCTGAAAGCCAAGGCCAAATGGCAGGGCATTAAAGTGATTAAACAATACGGAGAACTGCCGCAAATAAACTGTCATCCCGGACTGTTAAATCAGGTATTTATGAATGTATTGGCAAATGCGATCGACGCCTTGGAAGAAAGCTGCAGCCAAGCAAAAGACACCGCAAATTCTATCTTGCCTACTATTACTATTCAAACTGAAACGATTGATGACAAGAGCATTTTAATTCGGATCAAAGACAACGGGTTGGGCATTCCCGAAGATCATATTGTGCGTTTGTTTGACCCATTTTTTACCACAAAACCAGTAGGTAAAGGCACAGGTTTGGGTTTATCAATTTCGCACCAAATTGTCGTTGAAAAACACAACGGAAAATTGCAGTGCCTCTCAGAACCCGGTAAAGGTAGTGAATTTATCATCGAAATTCCAATTAAGTAGAAGGAATCAGGAACAGTCCTGTGACGCAGTACGATATCCAGAAACCGGGTTTTTTGGAAAAACCCGGTTTCTGTTGGCTGCAACGTGGGTATCTTGTAGGGTGCGTCGCTACCAGATTTTCTATTTTAATTGCAGATTGGAGGGTAGCGACGCACCCTACGGTATCTATTTATTCTGGAAATTAAAAACTAAACTGCGTCCGCAAATTGCCCACAAAAATTGTCGGGTTGTTGTCGAAATTATTAGCATTCCAGATCGCATAAAATGCCGGTACGAGCGAAATATTCTCGGTGACAGGCAAATAATAAGTGGCTTCAATTTCGTACTGCTTGCCACCATTTCCCCCGCCCGAAACCAGAAACCTGCGACCACCAGTAACGTCAAAAGGTACTAAAAATGAGGCAGTAAACACAGCTCCTTTTTTGAATAAATCAGGAAGTGCAAATCCTAACATATAAGATTGAGTTTTGATCGTGCCGTCGGGTCTGTCAGTCTTGGGAAATATATTGGTTTCGGCGTAGCCGTAGCGGCCGAAAAGACCGAAACGGCGGCTGAGCGACCAATCGAAATTAAAGCTATAAGTATTGGCAGTAGCATTGCCGAGACGACCACCGAAACCGTCATCTGCCAAACCGTTAAGGGGCCTGCCATTCGGTGCTCCGATTAGCCCGCCAATTTGCTGGATGTTGGAACGGCTGTACAAAAACCGCAAATTTGTTCGATCGCTCGGACTGAATGTTAGTTCGGCGGTACTCGTATTTGTCCCACCAAACAAGCCTTGAGACGGATTGGAAGCGGAATTAAACACTGGAGAGGGCAAAAATTCCATACTCTCGCCCAAATAGCCTAAACGCAGTTTCAATCGGCGGCTGATATCCCACAAAGCCAAAGCACCTGCGCCGCGTTTGGTAGCAGTTAACAAAGTGCTATTGTTAGAATTAAAACTGCTCGCACCGTCTACGAAAAAGCTAAAGTTATTGTTGTCAAAGTAGCGGTAGAAATTAATTCTCGGCCCGATTACTAATTGCAAGCTGTTGCTAACCGGGAACTGATAATAAAGTTCTCGCAGGATAACTTCATTGGGATTCACCCCAGCAGTCTGGTCTAGAAAAGGAGTGCCAAAGGTATTAAAAAGACCCGGAGAAGTATATTGATTGGCTGGTGAATTTCCGTTACCTACAGCTAGCTGTGTAACCAATTGGTCTTTCCCTGTAAAAGAAGTAGTGAGGGTTAACCAAATTAAGTGGCTGAAAGTAATTTCTGGGTCGTCCACTCTCTGCACGATCGGTCTGTTGGTGACAGGATCGCGTCCGGGTACTCGATCGAGCGGAGCCGCATTTCCATCTATTGCTTCAACTCGGACTCCCTTGCCCGCAAAAGCTCCACTCAGGTTAAACCAAGCAAATCCGTTGAGTTTAGTCGTAGTTGAAAATTGGTTGGCTTCCAATTCGGCAGTGCGGGCTTCTAAAGCATCTACTCTACCGCGCAATGTAGCTAATTCTGCCGCAAATTCTTCTTGCAATCTTTGCAAAGCCAGTAAATCTTCTCGCTTGACTAAATTACCAGTAGAACCGCCAAGTTGTTTGGTAATTTGGTCTAAGCAAGCGTTTAATCCGGCGGCAAATTCATACCGAGTCATTGCTCGATTGCCTCGGAATGTGCCGTCTGGATATCCCGCAATGCAGCCGTATCTTTCTACTAGGGATTGCAAGGCTTGAAAAGCCCAATCTGTCGGCCGCACGTCGGAGAGTTGGGAAACAGAAGTGACTTGTGCTGCGTCTTCTTGTATGCTGAGGTCATCAGCAGTGCCCGTCTCGCTGCTGATGTCGGCAACTTTGCTGGCTTCAGCAACTTGTTGAGACTGAGGAGAGTTTGCAATTTCTAACTTCTGTGGGGGCAATTCGCTAATTGCCTCCGTTATTTCTGGGGTTGTTGTTGCACGATCGACTGTTGCTGCATCTGTTTGGGGTAAAGCGCGATTCACCCATGCTATATCTGTTTGAGGTAAAGCACGATCGACTGTTGCTGCATCTGTTTGGGGTAAAGCGCGATTCACCCATGCTATATCTGTTTGAGGTAAAGCGCGATCGACTGTTGCTGCATCTGTTTGGGGTAAAGCGCGATCGACTGTTGCTGCATCTGTTTCGGGTAAAGCGCGATCGACTGTTGCTGCATCTGTTTCGGGTAAAGCACGATCGACTGGGGAGTTAGTTTCTGCGGTAATCGCCCCTAACTGCGGTATCTCAATCTTACCTGCTGCCAGCGCTGCGTCTGGGGTAGCCCTAGGGACGGCACTCGCTTCTAGCGCAACTTCAGGAGTTGAGGTATCCTGAATTTGAGCTGTTGCGGAGAGCGGCCCCAAAGGCACTGCCGCACCAGAAATCAAGAAAGACAGCCAAAAAGCTTTAACGGAGCTTGAATTCTTCACCATACAACTCACACCACTTGTTAAAAATTAAATCGGGCACATCTTAACCGATAAGCTTGCTTATAAATGTATTTTTTTTTACAAATTCTTATAAATAGTTAAAACTATTTTAGGAAGCGCTCGATTCCCCATCACTAATCACTGATGACTACTGACTCCTGACTAATTCCCCAAATGAAGTTTTTATTAGTTACAGATTTAGACAACACGCTAGTCGGAGATGACGAAGCAACTCAAGTTTTAAACCAGCGCTTGCAATCACAGCGATCGCAAATTTGTTTGGTTTACGCTACCGGGCGTTCTCATGCTTCAACTTGCGAATTAATTGCCCAAAAGCAACTGCTAGAACCCGACTATTTGATCGCAGGTGTAGGCAGCGAAATTTACCAAGACGGAGCCCTCGATTTAGATTGGGCGGAATATCTTTCTCAAGGCTGGGATAAAATGGCGATCGCCTCTTTAGCGCAGCAGTTTTCCCAGCTTAAACCCCAATCCGTAAAAGAACAAAATCCTTGGAAAATCAGTTATAGTCTGGAACCCGCATCAGAAAACAGCTCGATAGTCCAGGCTTTGCAACAAAAGTTAACTGAATCGGGACTGCCAGCTCAAATCATTTTTAGCAGCAATAGTGATGTGGATATTTTACCGCAAACTAGCAATAAAGGCAATGCCCTTACTTATTTACAAAAGCGCCTACAAATTCCATCTGAGGCAACATTAGTTTGCGGTGATTCTGGCAATGATATCAGTATGTTTGAACAGGATGTCAGGGGAGTAATCGTCGCGAATGCTCTATTAGAACTCTTAGAATGGCATCGCGAATGCGGCACTGAAAATCATTATTTAGCTAGTTCTGCTTGCGCTTGGGGAATCATGGAAGGAATGGCATATTTTTGGGAATCTTGATTGCCAAAAATTCCCTTTGGTTTGTAGTGAGCAGTGAAGTCCTCAGTACAAACGCACCCAAAGCACCCCAAGTCCTGCAAACCGTTGTTAAAATCTGTTGAGGAATCTCCACCGCGTATCGATCGAACCTGCGACTTGCGATACCATCAGCGTGTACTGCTTTATCAAACCTAATCGAACTTAACTTTAGTTACCTCAAGCGAGTTGAAGTTTATTTCCTAGCCTGTTGGGCCCAACGTAGTGGAGGGAGTCGGCTATCCCCAGATAAGTCGCCTATTCCTCGATCGCCAAAGGTTCTATAGTTAAGTTTAGCGCCTAAACCTAAATTACTCTCTCTATAAAAACTTATCTTTCTAGATGAACAAGATGTAGGTTGAGTCAACTATTTGCCCCTTTAGTTCAGTTCGCAAACGCACCGCCACATGGAACAAAATACTTTACCCGTAGAGGTGATTCTCTCTCACCCCCGCCAATATTTAGGTAGCATTCGGCTGGATTGGACGCCACAACCGGGGAACTATCTAGATTTAGAAGGACAAACCTACGCTGTTTTGGAACGCCACCACCGCTATCAGCTCAAATCCGGCCGCTACCGACTGCAAAAAATTGCCCTGTACGTGCAGTCTGCCACACCGCCGACGGAAAGAACATTTGTAAGCGGCATTTGGGTTATAGGAGATGCTAGCTGCCGCTTTAATGCTCGATCGGAAATTCTGCGCTGTGCTGTCAATCCCAATGGCCCGTGCAACTGCTGCTGCGATTACCAAAAGTCTTGAACCATCAAGTCAATCGATTTTAGATTTTAGATTTTAGATTTTAGATTTAAGCATTGACTTGCGCGAGATCAATTCGTGGGCGCCTTTATCGGATACAGGTTTTTTATTTCACCGGTCCTGAGTCTGCTTTCGGAATGAATCACGTGGCGGGTATCCTGGATGCTTTCGGTCAGTAAACAATTCCACCTCGCCCAACCGAGAGAGCCGAGAATCTCGGCGTCTCCCTAATTTACAAGAAACTATCAAAACCAACTAGCAACTCTGGAATCGAATTTAACTTCTTCAAGAAGGCGGTAATCTATCTTCTGATAGCTGTGGAGCACTTCGCGAATGCCAGTATGAATCAAATTTTCTATGTGCAGCAACTGCTCCGAAGAACAGCGAACCTGAACTGTTTGATTTGACACAGACTCGCCGGAGTCGATCGCAGTATATCTATTAGGAACTCGGCTGAGCACATAAGCAATTAAATCTTGTCGCAATCCCGAAGGCGAAAAAGCTTGTTGGTAGGGGTGCTTCGGATAAGACTCCAAGATAATTTCTACTTCCTCTGTGACTACAGCTAAGGTAATATTGACAAGATTTTTCTGCATTTTCCCCGTCCCCAAACACTCGTTAACTAATATTTGTGTGCCCGTTCTCGATCTGGTCTGATTTCTCATGAATTTTAACCGGCTAATACCACCAATTGTTTTTCGGTCATCACCAGCTCAAACTCGGAACTTACCTCTTCTATAACCCGCAGCACGTAGCAGGGAATCTTGTCCGATAAAATAGCACTTGCCACCGTACCCGTGTGAATTTCTAAGACTGCTTCTGCAGCAGCTTCAAACATCAGTCGCTGTCCCGGAAACATCACTCTTTCAAAGTACCAATTAGGAATGTTCCCAATCCGAACCACCTGAACTAGGTTGGTAACATTTGCGTAATAGCACAGAATCTGGTTGTTACCTTTATAAGATAGCTGATCTGACATTTAAAAAATCTCCACACTCTTTCAAAAACTTACTGAGACTTTACTTTGCCTGTTAGTGGCAATTGTGAGTTTTGCTCTTGATCAAACGACCGACTATTTTTGGGGTGTTATTCGAGAGCGCGAATCACATCTTCAGTTATTAATTTTTGTAGCATTTAGTTATCCTGCCAACACTTAGAGGACTGGCGCATAAACCCCGTTTTTCCAGGTGAAAAAACCCGGTTTGTTTGGTCTGCAGAGCCTATATCCTGACTTATTTAGGTTGGTTGTGCTGTGGCACCCGTTAATAGAAAGTACCGTCACTTTCCCGAACTCTCCTGACAACAGATTCACTCTTTGGCAGCGGAATGGTGCTGAGAGTGCGATCGACCTTGAGATCCAGAGCTAGAAGTAAACTTTATCTAAAAAATATGAGGAAATTATGAAGACCATCATTTTTTTTGATAAATATACTTTTGCCCAAGCAGGGATTACAACAGTTAGGCAAAAACCGGGTTTTTTAGCCAAAAACTTCGCTGCATCTGTGCTCCTGGGTTAAAAAACCCGGTTTCTGACGGAACTCTGCGTAAATCTTGGATTAGCAGGCTGAAACCTGGTTTTTCACCAAAAAACTTCGCTGCATCTGTGATCCCTGGTTAAAAAAAACCGTTCTTGAGGCAAATCTGTGTAACTTCTGGAGGAGTTATTCGGGCTGTAAATATGGTAATAGCAGCTCGGCTTTGCAGGTAACAAAAAACCCCGACTCCCTGAGATCATCTCTAGAACTTCTAGGGAATCAGGGTTTAAATGAACGAATCACCGATCGATCTCAAAGCTAAATCAAAAAAATGAGGAAATTCTGAAAATAGCAGGAAAAACTAGAACTTTCCTGGACGCATAAACCCGGTTCCTTAACATAATTGCGTGATTTTCGCAAGAATCAAGGGAATGAGAAAGCGGATTTTTGATCGATTTGAGATTTGAGATTTGAGATTTGAGATTTGAGATTAAAGAATTGAAGCATTGACTTGCGCGAGATAAATACGTTCGGCAAGTTTCATCGGATACAGGTTTTTTATTTCACCGGTCCTGAGTCTGCTTTCGGAATGAATCACGTGGCGGGTATCCTGGATGCTTGATTGTCATCCGGCTTTAATGTCCCCTTGATTCTTCCGTCGGGCTGGGCCGACTTTGTTTGTCTAGTAGCGGTTTCAACTGCCGAGTTTGATCTGCTATCTGCGATCGCATTTTACCCGAGTTTAAAGCAACGGTTCCCAACCCAGAATTTCCGCCACTTGCTGTGCCAAACTCAAAGGATCGAAAGGCTTTGCAATCACCCCCGCTACCCCCAAATCAGCAAATTCGCTCAAATCCATCGCCTGCACCTTAGCCGTCAGGAAAATCACCGGAATCCCCCGAGTAGCCGCATTGTTTTGTAGCAAACCAAACAGAGTAAGTCCGTCCATATCCGGCATCATCACATCTAGCAGAATAGCGTCAGGAAGTTGAGTTTCAGCTAACAGCAATCCTTGGCTGCCGTCGGGCGCGCTTAGTACAAACCAGCCGCCTAAATGTTCCAGACAAGCCTGAATCACGCTGCAGAGGTTTTTTTCATCATCGATGACCAGAATGCGCTTTGCTGACATAATTAAAACTCAAATTTTAAATTAATCATGGTAAACCGAAAAAGGACTTACGCACGCTGCCTCATCAACCGGATTTCTTGAAAGATATAGCAAAAGGAAGAAGCAATAAAATTAAGAGTTTCAGCACTTAAAAACGTCCTAATCGTCGGGCGCGTTTGCTATATTTTGCCACTCACCTACTTAAACCCTGAACAGAAAAATCGACCTATCAGCCTCCCAAAATCATCCTACCCGCGTGGGTTGCCAGCAAGTTGAGCTGTCGCCAGATATTATCAAAGCAATCTCAAACCTCCAAACTTTTTCCCCCTTCGCCTTCCAACGGTGCAGGCACTGTGAAATAGAAACTGCAGCCTTGTGAGACAACACTTTCGACCCAAATTCTGCCCCCGTGCTGCTGTACTATGCTGCGACAGATAGCCAAACCCAAACCCGTACCTCCTTTTTGGCGGGAGTCAGAAGCATCCACCTGTTGAAACCGTCCAAAGATAGTTTCTAGTTTATCTGCCGGAATCCCCCGTCCTCGATCTTTGACTTCAAATAAAACCCGTGAAGCGTAGCTATCCCGTAGGGAATCGCCCAAATCTTCCACCCTGACAGTTACTGTACTCCCTGGAGCGGAGAATTTAATCGCATTGCTCAACAAATTTACCAGCAGTTGAACGATTCTGTCGGGGTCAGCCCAAATTTTTGCCGCCGAGGGTAAAATCGACAAATCAATGTTATTTTCAGCAGCCAAAGAAAGTACAGCTTCTGCAGACTTCCGCATCAAAACCTGGGCATCGCACCACTGCTTGACGAGGATAACTTGACTCGAATCGAGCCGTTCTAAGTCGAGAATATCGTTGACCAAACGCACTAACCGTTCGGTATCGCTCGAAGCAATTTCTAACATCTGTTTGGCAGTTTCCGGTTTATTTTTCAGTACCCCAGCCGCCAGCAAACCTAAAGAACCGCGAATGGAGGCAAGTGGCGTTCGCAGTTCGTGGCTGACAATCGAAATAAACTCATTTTTCATTTTTTCAATTGCCCGACTTTCTGTGATATCTGTCACTGTGCCGACGTGACCAATTAGTTGAGATTTGTCGGAAAAAATCGGAGCTGTTTTAAGCCTACAAAACCGAATGGTTCCGTCTCGCTGGATGTGGCGGAATTCGCAGGAAAATTCCCCATCTAGCGATTGCGATTGAGACCACTTCGACAGAATTAGTTTGAGGTCTTCGCGGTGAACAAACCGCATCCAGCCGTTTCCTAAAGCTGCTGCCGGTGTGAAGTTGCCAATTGCTTGACAGCGAGGATTTGTATAAGTACATTTCCCCTCAGTATCGATTTTGAAAATGCCCACGGGGGAACTCTCGCTCAGAGAGCGAAATAAAGCTTCGCTTTCCCGGAGTTCTGCTTGAGAGCTTTCTAGTTCTCTGGTTCGTTGCAAAACTCGCATTTCTAACCGTTCGTTGAGCTGTTGGAGGGCGGCTTCAGCAAGTTTGCGATCGCTAATATCCCGGTGCACTGATACCCAGTGGGTAAACTCACCATTTTTGTCCGCTATGGGCACAATGCTCATTTCTACCCAAAATTCCGTCCCGTCTTTGCGGTAATTGATCGAGTCAACCCGCACCGGCTGCCAGGTTTTCAAAGCAGTCCGTACTCGATCGAGACTGGCGCGGTCTGTTTTTTGTCCTTGCAAGATGCGTGGCGTTTTGCCCACAACTTCTTCTAGCGTATAGCCGGTCATCCGCGTGAAAGCTGGGTTGACATAAAGAATTCGCGGCCCCGGTTCCTCAATCGGTTCAGCTTCGGTAATTAACACGGCGTCGTTAGTGGTGGTGACTGCTGATTCCAAGAGGCGCAACTCTAATTCTCTAGCTTTGCGATCGGTAATTTCTGTAATAGTCCCCACCATTCGCACTGCATCGGCTGCTTCGTTGTAAAAAAACTTACCCTTCCCCTCAATCCAGTGAATGCTGCCGTCGGGCCAAACCACGCGGTATTCGTGATAGTAATCGGATCGCTGGGCGATCGCCTGATTGATAGCATTCTCCATACTTTTTAAATCTTCTGGGTGAACGCAAGCTGCAAAACTTTGATAAGTTCCGGCAAAAGTCCCTGGCGCCAACCCAAACAACTCTTCGTGTTCCCTCGACCAAACTATGTGATTTTTCTGCACGTCCCAGTCCCAAAATCCAATTTTGGTAGCCGACAAAGCTAAGCTAAGCTGCTGATTGATTTTCCGCAACTCAATGCTAGTAATAGCAACTCGAAGTTCTCGGGCTATTTCGATTTCACACGGCTGCCAAGGCAAAGATTTTGACCTCACAGTTTCTTGCCACAACTCAAAGGAAATGCGAGGAGAAATTAATCGGCTGCCATCCGGTTTAAATTCAATTTTTCCCTCTGGTGGACCTGCCCAGTTGACAGTTTGAATTGCTTCGGGACGGAACCACAAAATGTAATAATTTTGCATCTCGGACATGGCAAGCACCAGCAAACCGCTAGCAATTTCTTGAAACTTCTCGGATGGCGGATACAGTCTTGATAGAGAATCTGTATGAAAAATATCATTATTTATTTGAGTTTTTATCCAAGTAATTAAGTTGGCGATTTCTACCAATTCCGGGGTTTTGCCGATGGTTGTTAAATTTTCATTGGCACACACAACTCCACCGGTAGCGCCCACTAAGGCGAGCAATTCATCTCGGTAGGTTAGTAAACCTTCTACAAAGCAGTTTTTTTGAGAAATTTCCGTGATAAATTTTTGGCAAAGTGCTTTTAAATAAATTGCATATTCCCGGTCTTCGCTATCTTGTTTGTAGCTGAGTTCTAGATTCACAAACTTGGCTAGCAGTTCGCAAGCCTTTCTTGTTTCGTAGTTGACATACTTTCGTGTTGGGTGGTGACAGGCGATCAGTCCCCAGAGTTTTTTATCTTTGATTAATGTCAGTGTCATGCTAGCGCCAACGTTCATATTTTTGAGATATTGAACGTGGCAGGGCGAAACTGTTCTCAACAAAGAACCGCCCATATCTAAAGGGCGACCCGTCAGCGGATTGCAGTGAGGAATTAGTTCTACAGGCTGACAGTTAATATCGGGAATAAACCGAATTAAATTCATGTTGAACAGGTTTCTTGCTTGGGGGGGAATATCGCCAGCCGGATAGTGCAGTCCCAATAAAGGAGCCAAACTTTCTACTTTGTCTTCGGCGACAACTTCCCCCGCCCCGGTGGCATCAAATTGATAGACGATCGCTCGATCGAAACCGATCATCCTCCGCACTTCTTCAACTGCTGTCTGACACAGCACTTGCAGGTTTGGTGTTCTGTGGATTTTGTCGATCGGCTCTTGGACTAAATGATAGCAATTCAAACAATCGCTAGCTTTTGGGGAAACAACCGACTCGAGTTCAAGAATTAATGCTAAACTAGATCGATGCAGCGTCCCCTGAAAAAAAGACTGGCGGTTTTGACTTTTGAATGATAATCTGATACCGTTAGATTGATTGCAGTTTTCAAATAAAGCTTTTTCTATAGCCTCAATTTCTTCAGTCTCCACAAATTCATGTAAAAATTTCCCCAAAAGTTCTTCGGGGTAAATGCCGAGATCCTCAAAAGTATTGTTGCTAACTTGCAAAATTTTAAACACAGGAGATTCCAGCACTAAAAGGATGCCATGAGGTTGGATCGCAGCCGGGGCGTACATTAGTTCGCAGTCGCTGTCATTGAGATTGTCTGTGTCTGAGGGCAATACCATTACTTTCATCTGATTAATAATTCTCTAAATTAGCCTGTGTTCTTGATCAGCGGGCAAGCATCAATCAACAGCACCGCGTCGGAATCACACAATCTAACAATCCCAAGTCTTGGCTAAGGCTTCCTGATTTGTTTCGGACACGCACTGCATATTTGCTCCTAGTTATCCCATTTTAAAAAAAGAATACAACTGTAGGTACGTGATCGAAACCCATATCTTATCAGTCATTCCCAGTTCTTCAATTCTTTAATTCTTTAATTTTTTAAATCTAAAATGGGATTAGCGCTGTGCCTGAGCCAGTCTGTTTCTGAGTTGAGTCCGCTCCAAACGATTCAGGAGGCGAGCAATTAATTCCGGTTTCACGATCGGCTTGTTCACGTAGTCGTCAGCACCTGCGACAAACATTTGGCGCACTATTTCCGACTCGGAATGAGCCGTCAAAAATAGCACGGGGAGCTTGCTCCAGCGCAAATCGTTGCGAACTGCCAAACACAGCTCGATACCGCTGTAACCGGGCATCTCCACATCTAAAATTAGCAAATCCGGACAAGTTGTTTCGAGTACCTCCCAGAACTTTTCGGGATCGTCCAATGTTGTTACTTGAAATCCCCAAGGTTTTAGAATCACTTGCAGTGCAGCCAATAGATGCACGTCATCGTCTACCACCATAACTTTTGCTTCAGCAGGGCCAGTCTGGTCGAGTAGTTGGGCGACTGCTTTGAGTATATCTGCTGGGGGCATAGATTTGTGTAAAAAGCCCGAAGCTCCCAAACGAGCAACTTCTATTCGATCGCTCAATTGATTGTGCCCGCTAAAAACCATCACCGGAATTTCGGGCTTTTCACGGAGGAGTTCGGCTAAGAGAGAAAGTCCGTTTTCCTGAGCTCTGGAAAATGTCAAATCCAGCAAAATCGCGTCGGGAGGCTGTTGAGAAATCGCATTTCTTGCCGCTTGCGGAGAGTTGGCAACTTCTATCTGGAAGCCGGAACCGGATGCTACTGTTTTCAGTTGATCGCTTCCAAAATTATCATCATCAACAATCAGCATTCGGCGCTTTTGGGAAACCGCAGGAACCAAATCGCCTTCTGGTTCGGACGACGGGCGATCGAATATCTGTGTGAGCTTCTGCAGAAAGCCTTCAATCTGCTGAGCCGTATTCGGTTTCCAGATGTTTTCAGGCTTGAACAAATGTTCTATCTGGCGCGCTACTTCCGAACCTTGCGGCAGCCCTAACGTTCCCAAAGAACCGACTAATTTGTGAGCTTGAGCCTGGGCTTCCTGGCGCAGTTCGGCCTCCAAGCTTCCGTTTTTCAGTTGAGCGATCGCGCGATCGAATATCGCCACCTTTTCTATAAAATTAGCTTTTAAATTTCCCCGCATTTGGGCAATCGCATTCAAGACTTTGAGACGGCGTTCGTCTTTGTTTAATTCCTGGCTCGACCCGCTGGATTCAGTAGATAAAGTCTCTTGAGTTTTAGCAGTTTCTGCCGTTTCCTGTCCAACTTGTGGGATCTCAATCTCCTCCGGCAGACTTTTGAGCCGATAGCCCAATCCGTAAACGGTTTCCACTAAATCTACAGTCATCCCGGCTGCTTTCAGCTTCTGCCGCAGCCCCTTGATGTGAGCAGTAACGGCTTCTTCTTGAGGAAATTCGCCGGCAGACCAAATGCGATCGAGGATGGCGCTGCGACTGAAAATGCGCCGAGGATTTCTCAGGAAAAGTTCTAGCAAATTGTACTCTTTGGGAGTCAAGTGCAGCACTTTTTCGGCATAAGTTACTTCCGTAGTGTCCGGGTTGACTTGCAGTTTTTCCCAGGTCAAATTTGTACTTGACAAAGTTGCCTTACCCCGGCGCAGCAAAGCCCGAATTCGAGCGATTAATTCTTCGAGATTAAAGGGTTTGACCACATAATCGTCTGCACCCGCCTCTAAACCTTGGACTCGATCGTTGCTGCTATCTAGCGCTGTCAGCAGTAAAATCGGCATTTGGCAGCCGGACGCTCGCAATTTCCGACACAAACTAATGCCGTCAAGTTTAGGAATCAGCACATCCAAAACAATCAGGTCGTAATCGTATGCCTGCACCAAGTGCAAGGCTGTTTCACCGTCTACTGCCGCATTCACCTTGTAATTGTGAGAGTTCAGCGCTTGAGTCAGCAAACTGACTGTAACTGTGTCATCTTCTACCAGCAGAATTTTCATAAGCGTAACCTGTTATTTAAGCTCTATTTGTGACTTGTTATCGAATTATTGGGATGGTTAAATAGGCTTAATCCTAGTTAATTTTAATTTTTCCCACCCTAAGTCTAACAAATAGTATTCTGGAAATAGTGAAAGGGTAAATTATTATTGGGATTTTTTTTTAACCTCTCCCCATGTTTTACCGGATTATTCCTGGGATTTTAGGGCTTTTTGGACTTCAGCGCCTGCTGAATTTTTTGAATCAGATATTGCGATGAATCTTGATGCTTAACCAAGTCTTCCAACTCGGAAACCGCGACTTCTGCCTGTTCTATCTCTTTAACTAAAGAATCAGCGGTAACACTGTTTATAACTCCCAAAGGTTCTTTGATAACGGTCTGTGAAGTGAAATCTTTTTCCGCTATTAATTCCTCCAACTCTAACAGGGCCATTTCTGCGCGATCGATCTTGATAGTCACGGATTTAGCCACATTAGCACCCGCTCTTGCTGCCTCCGTGAGTTCGTGAACTCGAAGTTTAAACCGGCTGGCAATTTGCTCCATTTGAGTCCCCAATTCAAAAGTTTTACTTGCCAGTCTGCCAATTTCTAGACTCACTTTGCTCAGACCGCTGGGCTGACTTCCCATTTGATTGGTAACTACAGCCACCTGTACTGCTAAATGCCTGACTTGTTCGATCGCCTCCCGGATGGTTCGGGAAGTGCGGTTAACCGTTTCTAAATCATTAGCTATTGCTTTGCCCACGCCCAAAATTTTATCTGTATTGTTGCAAATAGAATTAGCACCTTGAAAAGTAGCTTGAAATGCTTGGCGACCTTCCGAAGAAATCAGTTTCGCAATCCTCACAAATCGCTGATTCATTTGAGCAATTTCTTCAGCTTGTTTTACCAGTGCCACTTGCTGGAAACTGGGATGGGTCTGCAACTTTTCTGTTTGACGTTGTTGGATTTTTAAAAGCTCATTACATTCGTGAACCTTAGCCTGTTCTTGTTGAAGTAGCGCCAAATACTTGTGTCTTTCTACTCGGTATTTTTGAATAACCTTGTTAGCTTGCGCTAAAAGTTTTGACTGGGCAATCACCAGAGTGTGAACGTCCAAAAGGCGGTGGCTCTGGTCTTCCATTACCACAATAATCGGTTCATAAATCAAGTCTTTGTGCCTGTTGAAAGACGCTTGGACAGCATCGTCAACTTTCCAGTTTTCCGAAAGCAGCAAAGGCGGAATTCTAATAAAATCTAACAAGGCTCGAATCGGGTGTGACCCGTAAAGTTCTAGGCGATCGGGAAAACTCATTTTCTCTCGAAATTTGACGCGAGAAATCATGCCCAATACCTGTGATTCATGAGTAATAATGACTCCCGGCAGGTCGGGTTCTTGCTCAAATCTTTCAGCCACTACCTGTCCTAGAGTTGCAGCGCTCACTTGGAAGTCGTGACACGGCAGATGTCCGATCGTGAAATCGGGGGTGAGTTGAGTTGGATTGCTCATTTACCCGGATAGTGTTAAGTACAAGTTAACAAATTATATATTAATATTATACTGGAATAAGATTGTTGAAAGTAGTCAACGACCCAGCACGGAAGTGACTGGGCTTCGCGCCTAAAACTTCATTTTCAGTTGACCAGCCTGACAGTAATGACACCAAGCGGATACGTAGCTAGTCCCCTGTTCTGTCGTTAAGGGTTAAACATTTTTATTTGGGTTAAGGACGTGCCATTAGCCGAACAAGCTCAGAAAACAAAGGCGCGTGCTAACTTCACCCCAGCAATGGGAGTAAAATTGCTTAGTTTCAATCAACAACCCGGTTCACAAACACGACCAGAAGCGATCGATTATACAGCCGTATCCCTTCCCCCCGTTTCCTCCTACCGCTTTCGCGCTCGTAAAGGGCTGGAGCGTGGGTCACTCGCCCAGAAGAAAGATGACAACTATAGCGAGAAATTAGCTCTGTGGCTCCAGGGCCTTCTATTACCTACTTTCTGACTACTGTCATCTCAAGTCTGTTGGATCGGCCGCGCCTGTTGTGCCCCAGGTTCCGTCCTCACCACAGGGGCATTCATAATTTTGTTCTTTAAAACAACCGGGAAAATATCTAGATTGAATCCCCAACGATAAATGATATTATTTTGGTGGCTAGCAACAAGCGCTGCACACAGCACGCGGGATGCTAGCCTCC
>NZ_JAUBTS010000009.1:119977-167518 GCF_036705105.1 Microcoleus sp. B9-D4 | reverse complement strand
AGCTGGGTGCGGGGAAACTCGCACGCCCAGATCTAACTGAGAGGTGCGGGGAGTAGTATCCCCCATCGACTCAACCAAAATCGGGGTATCAAATTTTTCGGCTCAAACTCATGTGCAGCAAGAGTTTGATGCCCCTCCTCTGAAAAAACGATTCACGGAAAGTCTGTAAGCTTTACAGGATAAGCTTTTGGAGGGAGTATGGAAATTTGGGTATTGACAAGCCGCAGGCTGGAATGGTACTTTTGTTTTAGATTCACGGAACTGCACCTTGAAAACCAAATACAGCAAGGCTTCTGGAACGGGCCGCCGCCGAAAACAACCTAAAACCCTACCAGGGATTGCAGAAAGCTTTGTTGTGAATTGCCCAGTGGTGCGCTGGCCGCCGAAAACAACCTAAAACCCTACCAGGGATTGCAGAGCGCGATAAATTGTCCTAAATCTACCCAGTCTAGCCGCCGAAAACAACCTAAAACCCTACCAGGGATTGCGCGAGACCCTCATGCAGGCTTTAACTCATGGCGTGATTGCCGCCGAAAACAACCTAAAACCCTACCAGGGATTGCGCGAAATGCAACACCCTCTACTGCAAAGGAACAATCAGCCGCCGAAAACAACCTAAAACCCTACCAGGGATTGCATTGATCGTCTGGTAATGCGAGTTCGATTTCGATCACCGCCGAAAACAACCTAAAACCCTACCAGGGATTGCATTTGTGGACAGCGGTAAAATTTGCAAGTGCAGCTAGTGGAGCCGCCGAAAACAACCTAAAACCCTACCAGGGATTGCGATCGAAATCGATTCCGGCTCGGTAGAATCGATTTCAGGCCGCCGAAAACAACCTAAAACCCTACCAGGGATTGAAACAAAAAACAATATTGCTTTTTAAAAACATCAACCTGCGGCCGAAAACAACCTAAAACCCTACCAGGGATTGAAACGAAACAATGCAAAATAATCCTTGAAAACATCACTAGCCGAAAACAACCTAAAACCCTACCAGGGATTGAAACGCGGTAACTTCCCCTAGAACAGACTCTGCAATTGGCCGAAAACAACCTAAAACCCTACCAGGGATTGAAACGGGATTTGTAAGGCATCTTAAGGATAAGCAATGGCTTATGCCGAAAACAACCTAAAACCCTACCAGGGATTGAAACTTGGAAATAGTGAACCCAAAAAGCTTAAAACATCAGCCGAAAACAACCTAAAACCCTACCAGGGATTGAAACATCTAGAAAAACCCTGTCATGTTGCTCTTGACGCGGGCCGAAAACAACCTAAAACCCTACCAGGGATTGAAACTTTGCTCAAATAGTGTAAGGATGGCACGATAAATGGGCCGAAAACAACCTAAAACCCTACCAGGGATTGAAACTTTGAGGCGGATTCGAGGGAGATGTGCCCTGAGCTTGGCCGAAAACAACCTAAAACCCTACCAGGGATTGAAACTTTGAGGCGGATTCGAGGGAGATGTGCCCTGAGCTTGCGAAGGGCCGAAAACAACCTAAAACCCTACCAGGGATTGAAACAAAATTTTTCAGTATCAGCGGCACGTCTTCCAAGCCGAAAACAACCTAAAACCCTACCAGGGATTGAAACATGTAGCGCAAAATTATTAGCCAAATCTAAAGTGGCCGAAAACAACCTAAAACCCTACCAGGGATTGAAACGAACTGTTGCCAGCAAAACTTGTATTTGAGTTTGGCCGAAAACAACCTAAAACCCTACCAGGGATTGAAACTTACCCTGTTTCTTGGCTTCGGCTTCTAATTTGGCCGAAAACAACCTAAAACCCTACCAGGGATTGAAACGAGAAAGAAAGTAATTTGCTGGCGCGGGCGTTTGCCGAAAACAACCTAAAACCCTACCAGGGATTGAAACAACCGCGCGTGGTACAGGCCAAATGCGCCAATGGCCGAAAACAACCTAAAACCCTACCAGGGATTGAAACTTTATATCATAAGGTGGAAACTCAAACTCTGGTTCTTTTTGCCGAAAACAACCTAAAACCCTACCAGGGATTGAAACTAAAGGCAACCGCCACTGCCCGCACCCGCCGCGAGCCGAAAACAACCTAAAACCCTACCAGGGATTGAAACTTCCCCTACGAAAATCTTGCGACACAGTATCTCGGCCGAAAACAACCTAAAACCCTACCAGGGATTGAAACGGTGGTGAGTTCGTCACATTCTGACTTCAATATTGCCGAAAACAACCTAAAACCCTACCAGGGATTGAAACAAGACATTGCATAGCCTTAGTTCCGTCCCAGTCAAGCCGAAAACAACCTAAAACCCTACCAGGGATTGAAACTATTGAAAAGTCAGCATTCCTCGTGGATCATCTAGGCCGAAAACAACCTAAAACCCTACCAGGGATTGAAACGGTAGTGGAATATCTGAGACCCAGCGGGGACATGGGCGACCGAAAACAACCTAAAACCCTACCAGGGATTGAAACGTACACTTTATTTTCCGCAAGAATTATTGAAGTATTCGCCGAAAACAACCTAAAACCCTACCAGGGATTGAAACGGTGCTGACATTTTCTACGCTGGACATTTAAGAAATGCCGAAAACAACCTAAAACCCTACCAGGGATTGAAACCTAAATATTGACAATGCAATGCTGGAATTCCTAATGGCCGAAAACAACCTAAAACCCTACCAGGGATTGAAACTGCAGGGATAACCCGTTCATACTGTCGGCACAATCCGAAAACAACCTAAAACCCTACCAGGGATTGAAACCAGGGGCATCAAAAATTTCTTGGATGAATTCAGATGCGAACCGAAAACAACCTAAAACCCTACCAGGGATTGAAACCCTTCTGCTGTGCAGTTGTCTCTTTTCTAGTTGCTACCGAAAACAACCTAAAACCCTACCAGGGATTGAAACGATTTAGATAAATTATGCCAACAGTATGGCCGGACTTGGGCCGAAAACAACCTAAAACCCTACCAGGGATTGAAACAGCACTGATTTTGCCTACAATCTGCCGTGTGCGATCGGGCCCGAAAACAACCTAAAACCCTACCAGGGATTGAAACAAGGATTGAAGTTATTAGAGGAGGCATTAAACTTGATTCTCGCCGAAAACAACCTAAAACCCTACCAGGGATTGAAACAAATCTACACTTTGTAGGTGCTGCCGCCCTCTACCCGAAAACAACCTAAAACCCTACCAGGGATTGAAACAAAGTAGCTGCAAGCACGATCGAAACTCCGCAACCGAAAACAACCTAAAACCCTACCAGGGATTGAAACTGGGTTTGCCCGATCGAGGACTGCTGCGCCTGGACTCCGAAAACAACCTAAAACCCTACCAGGGATTGAAACCGACCATAACGATCGACTGTTAGCGGCTGCAATTTAACCGAAAACAACCTAAAACCCTACCAGGGATTGAAACATTCAGCATCGGTAATAGCTGTTGATTTTAATCTGCCGAAAACAACCTAAAACCCTACCAGGGATTGAAACATCGAGCGCAAAGAGTTTGAGCTTGCGATTGAGACCGAAAACAACCTAAAACCCTACCAGGGATTGAAACACTATTTGAGTAATGTCATGTGTGCTCATTTTGCCGAAAACAACCTAAAACCCTACCAGGGATTGAAACACGATGTACTTAACGTAAGACTGGCATCCACCGACTCGGCCGAAAACAACCTAAAACCCTACCAGGGATTGAAACACGCGGTTGAGATGGCGTAAGACAGCTAGAACACTCCGAAAACAACCTAAAACCCTACCAGGGATTGAAACTTGGTGGAATCAGGCCTGCTATAAGCCCCAAAGCTCTTTCTACCGAAAACAACCTAAAACCCTACCAGGGATTGAAACCTTCTATCCCCGGCGGTACGATCCAGAGAGTAGCGCCATTCCGAAAACAACCTAAAACCCTACCAGGGATTGAAACAAGAATACGAGCGCCTGGCCTAATGCGGGTTTGCGGTAAATCTACCGAAAACAACCTAAAACCCTACCAGGGATTGAAACAGACGAGGTGAAGATTGCCAATGGGGTAACACAGGTCGGGGCCGAAAACAACCTAAAACCCTACCAGGGATTGAAACGACATACTTCCCAGACAGGGCTACCTTAAAAAGAACCGAAAACAACCTAAAACCCTACCAGGGATTGAAACGCGCCATTAAAACGGCTAATTCGCAATACATACGCCCGAAAACAACCTAAAACCCTACCAGGGATTGAAACAGTAATTTTTACAACTACCCCTCCTAGCGAGGGGTTTACCGAAAACAACCTAAAACCCTACCAGGGATTGAAACTTGTGAATTTAGGGATTGGGGTCACGGTACCAAGCCGAAAACAACCTAAAACCCTACCAGGGATTGAAACTAAGCAATTTTAGGTGTCGGCGAAACCGCGCAAGCCGAAAACAACCTAAAACCCTACCAGGGATTGAAACTGATTTATCAAGAGCGTAAACTTTTAGATGCCAACCGAAAACAACCTAAAACCCTACCAGGGATTGAAACAAGGGTAGTATCAATCTCATCAAACCAGGCTAAGTACAGCCGAAAACAACCTAAAACCCTACCAGGGATTGAAACAAAAAATCTAGCTGCATAGAAACACCCCCAAACCACCGAAAACAACCTAAAACCCTACCAGGGATTGAAACCGCTGGTAATATCGCGCGTCAATTAGCTGACAAGGCCGAAAACAACCTAAAACCCTACCAGGGATTGAAACAACCTATCCCAACCTTCAGTCATTTCTGAAAGAGCTTCACGCCGAAAACAACCTAAAACCCTACCAGGGATTGAAACAGTAGAATCGATGGCTGAAATAGCAAATATCTTCCGAAAACAACCTAAAACCCTACCAGGGATTGAAACGCCCTCCTTTTTTGAGAGGGATGATGACTACCCCGACCCGAAAACAACCTAAAACCCTACCAGGGATTGAAACGCGCATCATTAAGAGTTGCGGCATCCCCTTTTGGGGCGCAAAACCGAAAACAACCTAAAACCCTACCAGGGATTGAAACAATTGTGCAACTTCTTGGCTAATCCAGTATCAGCCCGTCCGAAAACAACCTAAAACCCTACCAGGGATTGAAACTTCCCCACTCTTAGGATAGCTCCTAGGAGTACACCGAAAACAACCTAAAACCCTACCAGGGATTGAAACTACAGTATCTTTCTATGCTAAATAGCTCTTCATGAATTAACCGAAAACAACCTAAAACCCTACCAGGGATTGAAACCGAAACAAAATGTTTGAGGTCTATCAGTTAATCTGGCCGAAAACAACCTAAAACCCTACCAGGGATTGAAACTACCAAGAGGTATCTGGCAGCGTTTTAGAAGCGATCGAGGCCGAAAACAACCTAAAACCCTACCAGGGATTGAAACATAAATAAACCTATTGCCAACTACCAATTTTTCATCCGAAAACAACCTAAAACCCTACCAGGGATTGAAACGCAGACTGGATGACCGCGACTACTTCAGGAGCCGGCCGAAAACAACCTAAAACCCTACCAGGGATTGAAACAAAAGCGATCGCCGAAAACTGCAACTTAACCAAAGACCACCGAAAACAACCTAAAACCCTACCAGGGATTGAAACAGAAATAGCGCGCTGAAAGCTAGACTTAGTAAGCCGAAAACAACCTAAAACCCTACCAGGGATTGAAACTTGGATTGGGCTTTGGCTTTTGGGATTGTGGCTTCGCCGAAAACAACCTAAAACCCTACCAGGGATTGAAACATGAAATCTACATAAAAGCCGAGAAATCACTGAGCAAGCCGAAAACAACCTAAAACCCTACCAGGGATTGAAACCTTTCAATGACTGAGGAATGTTTAGACAAGATTAACCGAAAACAACCTAAAACCCTACCAGGGATTGAAACTATCATCAAAATCCCCAGGCTTAACCGTATACTTGCCGAAAACAACCTAAAACCCTACCAGGGATTGAAACTGACGTTCCTCCAGTTCTTAAAAAATCGGGTTTTGTTATTCCAGACCCGAAAACAACCTAAAACCCTACCAGGGATTGAAACACACCACTTAATGGCAGGTGTCGCCAAGCTATTATTTACCGAAAACAACCTAAAACCCTACCAGGGATTGAAACTAGGCGGTTCGCTACCGCCCCACATCATGCAAACCCGAAAACAACCTAAAACCCTACCAGGGATTGAAACAGACTGCCATCACTTCCATGAATTGTGAGGCTACCCGAAAACAACCTAAAACCCTACCAGGGATTGAAACAATTACCTCAATAATATCATGATTCAAGCGCAGGCCGAAAACAACCTAAAACCCTACCAGGGATTGAAACTTAATAATAATTTTATTGCCACGCGGAATAATTTTTCCGAAAACAACCTAAAACCCTACCAGGGATTGAAACGAATTCTGACTAAAGTACGATCGCCCAAGGCCTGACCCGGCCGAAAACAACCTAAAACCCTACCAGGGATTGAAACGATGGTTTTGAGCCTTTAATCCGTTTGACGTGCAGATGCCCGAAAACAACCTAAAACCCTACCAGGGATTGAAACTTTTCAAAGCTTGAGTGTTCGCGGTGTGGTCTGTGCTATCGCCGAAAACAACCTAAAACCCTACCAGGGATTGAAACGAGGCAAGGCAATGGGCTGATTAATGATTTGAACCCGAAAACAACCTAAAACCCTACCAGGGATTGAAACACATCACGTAAACAGTATTTGGAAGTCTTTGGTGACCCGACCGAAAACAACCTAAAACCCTACCAGGGATTGAAACACTTTCGTAACTTTCTTCGGATCTCACAACTGACAACCGAAAACAACCTAAAACCCTACCAGGGATTGAAACCAGATTGCGATTGCCAAACGGTCAGCAGCAATTTTACCGAAAACAACCTAAAACCCTACCAGGGATTGAAACAAATCGGCTAACTGTGAACATTTCAGAACCAAAGCACCGAAAACAACCTAAAACCCTACCAGGGATTGAAACTTTAATGCGTAGCTTGCACCCTGTTTTGTTTCTGTTAGCCGAAAACAACCTAAAACCCTACCAGGGATTGAAACACAAAGTGGAATAGACTTACTACTTCTAGTTTTCCGAAAACAACCTAAAACCCTACCAGGGATTGAAACTTCGGCAACTCCACTGCTGGAGCCTCGTGCATCAAGCCGAAAACAACCTAAAACCCTACCAGGGATTGAAACAAAAAAGCAGTCACGCTTTACAGGCAAGGTTTGGCGGCCGAACCTCAACCGAAAACAACCTAAAACCCTACCAGGGATTGAAACCTAGATCCTCATGCTGGTTACGGCCAGTGGGAAGGCTGCGAAAACAACCTAAAACCCTACCAGGGATTGAAACGCTCACGCAGAAGGCCGCAAAGTTTTGTTATTCCGAAAACAACCTAAAACCCTACCAGGGATTGAAACTTTTGAGTGCTTAAATGGTAGCGTTATTGCTGCGAGGGAGGGGGCCGAAAACAACCTAAAACCCTACCAGGGATTGAAACGATCCTCTTCAAACTCAGCGCTTTAATTCTCTAAGCCCGAAAACAACCTAAAACCCTACCAGGGATTGAAACACTCTCGCGCTGAATTCGTACTTTGAAATAAGCCATGCCGAAAACAACCTAAAACCCTACCAGGGATTGAAACCTTTAAGCAGTGGCCAAGTGCGATTTAAGTTTTTATGCCGAAAACAACCTAAAACCCTACCAGGGATTGAAACCTCGCAGCTATCTATCTCCTTACTCATCTCCTTGGCCTTAAACAAGTTTACTTCCAACACTCACAGCACAGGTGGTGCTCATCGATAATCTCACATTTGATAAAAGTGCTCCGATTCAGGAATTGATTCAAACAGCAGGGTGTAGACTATTATATTTACCGCCATACTCTCCAGAGTTTAACAAAATTGAACAAAGAAGAGTCTTGGCTAAAAAGTCAAATTCGTAAACAGCTTGATGAGTTTGATTGCTTGCATTTTGGCGACCCTTGGATGTCTTGCGCCTGGGAGCATAACACCGGCCGTTGCTAAATGTAATTTCCCAGATTCTTCAGTTGACAAAACCTCAAAATTATGACCACTCAAACAACTTCTCCACTCCTACTCAGTCCCTTCAAAATCGGAGATTTACCCTTAAAAAACCGGGTACTCATGGCACCCATGACCAGAGCCAGAGCCGGTGAAGCGCGGATGCCCAACGCCTTGATGGCAGAGTATTACACTCAGCGAGCCTCCGCTGGTTTAATCATTACAGAAGCCACAGTGGTTTCTACTCAAGCTAATGGTTGGCTCAATACCCCCGGTATTTATTCAGACGAGCAAGGCGAAGCTTGGAAACAAGTTGTGACTGCGGTTCATGCCCACGAAACGCCGATTTTCATGCAGCTTTGGCACTGCGGACGAGCTTCCCACAGCAGTTTTCATCAAAACAACCAATTGCCAGTTGCAGCCTCTGCCATTAAAATAAACGGAGAGGGCATTCATACCCCTCTAGGCAAACAACCCTACGAAACTCCCCGCGCTCTAGAAACCGATGAAATCTCCCTAGTTGTAGAAGATTATCGCAAGGCGGCGGAACGGGCAAAAATGGCAGGTTTTGACGGTGTAGAAATTCACGCGGCAAACGGCTATCTCATTGACACATTCCTGCAAACCAAAACCAACCACCGCACTGATTCCTATGGCGGATCAGTTGAAAATCGCTACCGTTTTCTTAAGGAAATTGTCGAGGCGATTCTCACAGTATTTCCCGCCAACAGAGTGGGAGTTAGGCTTTCTCCCAACGGTGTTTACAATGACATGGGTTCTCCAGAATATCGAGAAGATTTTCTGTATTTCGCGAAGCAGTTAAATGCCTATGATTTAGCTTACCTTCACTTGGTAGACGGTCTGGCATTTGGCTTTCACGAATTGGGAAGGCCGATGATGATAGGAGAGTTTCGCGATGTGTTTACAGGGCCCCTCGTCGGCAACTGCGGATATACTCAAGAACAGGCTGAAACGGCCCTGAGCAGCAAAGTTGCGGATTTAATAGCTTTTGGTCGGGATTTTATCAGCAATCCTGACTTGGTAGAGCGTTTTACTAATGGTTGGCCACTCAATCCGCCTGCTGAAGTCGGCGTCTGGTATTCTTTTGGGCCTGAAGGTTATATCGATTTCCCTACCTATCAGGAACCTGCAGCTATTTCTTAGTTGAGTTGGTTGGGGCGGGTTTATCAATAAATACCGAGTATGTGCATCATAGAGAATGGTCAACCCGCCCCTAAAAGATGTATGGTTAATTTCTCAAAATAGGAGTCAGAGTTGGACTCATATTTAATTTTAATCGCCCGTTGAAAACGAGTATTTATTATTTGTAAAAACACTTCTTATGGCTCCTGCCTCCCGTCCCCTGCCTCCTGCCCCCTGCCTCCCCTCTCCTGCCTCCAATTTCTAGCTTGTCGGCAAAAGTGAGAGGCTCCCAGTTGAGATCCAGAACGTTTCCTCCTATCCTAATAACCATAGGGTACTTGAAAACATCCAAGCTGCTAGCTCAGCGTTTGAGTGCCTGAAAAAAATCAATAGCGGAAGCGCTTTTAACAAGATGGCACAAAATCACAAATCCACGGTTATCATTACCGGCGCTTCCTCCGGCGTCGGTTTGTACGGCGCGAAAGCTCTCGCAGACAAGGGATGGCACGTAGTCATGGCCTGTCGGGACGTGCGGAAAGCCGGAGACGCTGCGCGAGAGTTGGGTATACCTGAAGGCAGTTTCTCCATCATGGAGATTGACTTGGGCGATTTGGAGAGTGTGCGTAGGTTTGCTCGGGCATTTAAGGCCAGCGGTAGGCCTCTGGACGCTTTGGTGTGCAACGCGGCGATTTATATGCCTTTGATTAAGGAACCGCTGCGGAGCCCGGAGGGTTACGAGTTGACGATGACTACCAATCACCTGGGTCATTTCCTGCTGTGCAACCTGATGATGGAAAATATGAAGCCTTCCTATTATTCCGATGCGAGAATCGTGATTTTGGGAACTGTGACTCACAATCCAGACGAGTTGGGCGGGAAGATTCCGCCGCGCCCGGATTTGGGCAAGTTTGAGGGTTTTGAAGCGGGTTTCAAAGACCCGATTTCGATGGTTGATGGCAAGAAGTTTGAACCAGTCAAGGCTTACAAAGATAGCAAAGTTTGTAATGTGCTGACGATGCGAGAATTGCACCGCCGTTTTCATGAATCCACGGGGATTACTTTCACTTCGCTTTATCCGGGATGCGTTGCGGATACGCCGCTTTTCCGCAATCACTATCCCCTATTTCAGAAGCTGTTCCCGCTGTTTCAGAAGAATATCACCGGGGGTTATGTATCGCAGGAGTTGGCGGGAGAAAGGCTGGCGATGGTGGTTGCTGATCCAGAGTACAAGCAATCTGGGGCTTATTGGAGTTGGGGAAATCGCCAGAAAAAAGATGGTAAGTCTTTTGTGCAGAAGGTTTCTCCGCAGGCCCGCGATGATGAAAAAGGCGAGCGGATGTGGGAGTTGAGTGCTAAGTTGGTGGGATTGACTGACGGGGCTCAAATGGGTGCTGCGGCTGGTGCGGGCCGGTCTGCATAATTCAGAGTTACAAATCCCCTTGATCAGGCTTGGCTGTTGAAACGGCGTCTACGCACAGGATGTGGGTAGACGCTGACTCAAGAATAAAGGGGTATTAAAGTCGGATTTGGGATGATGCACCAAAATCAAAGAAACCGGGTTTTTTAGTGGCTTTGCGGGTTGTAACTCACATCTTCCACCATTCTTCAGAACAGGCTTTTCGGCCTGTTCCACAAGAAAATTTATCTCTTGTGGAACAGGCGTAACTCACATCTTCCACCATTCTTCAGAACAGGCTTTTCGGCCTGTTCCACAAGAAAATTTATCTCTTGTGGAACGGGCCGAAAAGCCTGTTTATAAAAAAATTATTGAGAATGAATGGTGCCAGATATCAGTTGTAGCGCGTATTTTCGGACACAACCCGGTTTCTGGTTTACCCTGGCGTCCAGGACTATTCTGCTCGCTGCATTACCATGAAAGGGTAGGTTTTGCAACCAAAAAATTTTGGTTTTTTTTACTGTTTACGATCGACTTACACGATATTTTTTCGGATAATCACCCGATTGAAGCGTAAGTCTTGGGAAATGAACAGCCGTCGATCGACCTTTTGGTTTGTAGCCGTCGCCGAAACTGTTGGCTGCGACGGCTGTTTCCTTTTTGGCTGTTAAGATTGATTTTTACTTGAGGGTGCTGACTTCCTGAAAATATTTTCCCCCACTTAAGCGAGATAATAATTATATCCTATGGCTTGTCGATCGCAAAAACTATTTTTACTCGCTGGAATCTTTGGGTTAGTTGGGCTGGGAACACCTGCGAAAACCTCCGCTAGCACAGTTGAAATTTTGACCTCAAATGTTGAGGATTTGGCCGCAGTTAGCAGCAGAGACGATCGAGCTTTCCTTCCCGATACTAATCTTGACAAACGCGAAGACTTGCCCGTAAAAGACGAGGAAACGCAGTTACCCACAGAGTCAGAACACTCGGTGGCGGCGGAAACTTCCGACTTACCGCCGTCTGCAGGAAATTCAGTCGATGTGACATCTTACACCATTGTCAAGAACAGACAAGATGCCTGTTCCACAACGAGTGAGTTTGATTGTGGGGTGGGCATCCTGCCCGCCCGTAAAAGGCTGATTGACAATGGTGCAACATCTCAGCCCGATCGCACATTTAGCACAAAAACTCCAGAAACCGAGCTTTTTAACTCAGATCAAAAACTAGAAGACAATATTGACCGACAAAAAATTGATTTGGGTATCGATCGAGCCTCCCAACTTGCCCAACTGCCCAACCCAATTCGGCCACGAGAACCCGAATTACCAGCTCCTGAGCCGCCGCAACCCCCAGCGCCGTCTCCCCTCCAACCCACGCAGCCAACACCCGTTGAAAGCGAAATTAGACCAGGCATTCTGGGTACAATTAAGGTCGCTGGCTTTGAATTTGAGGGCAACACAGCTTTTAGCGATCGCGAACTCGCAGAAGTTACGCAACAGTTTGCCGGCCGCGAAATCACCTTTGCTGAACTGATCGCAGCCGAAGCAGCCGTCACTCAAAAATATGTAGCCGCCGGATACATCAATTCCGGCGCTGTAATTCCCGCCAACCAAACCTTTCCTAGAGAAGGAGGTGTGGTGAAAATTCGGATTGTAGAAGGCGGATTAGATGAAATTGTGATTAGTGGAAACAGGCGCTTAAATTCAAATTACGTGCGATCGCGCCTTGAACGCGCCACCAGACGGCCCCTCAATCGCGATCGGTTGCTGGAAGCCTTGCAACTGCTGCAACTCGACCCCTTAATTGGCACTATTTCCGCCGAACTCCAAGCCGGAAGCCGCCCGGAAAACAGCCGCTTAGAAGTGCGGGTAAAAGAAGCAGACAGCTTTAGCGCTGAAGTGTTCGCAGACAACAATCGATCGCCCAGCGTCGGCAGTTTTCGGCGCGGTGTTCGCATCAATCAAGCAAATTTGCTCGGTTTGGGCGACGGATTAGAGGTATCTTATGCTAACACCGACGGCAGCAACGAATTTAACGGCAGCTACACAGTCCCCGTCAACGCGCGCAACGGCACGATTGGGTTCGCTGCGAGTGCTGCTAGCACCAATATCATCGAGGAACCGTTTGATGCTGCTGAAATTGAGGGGAAATCGCGGACTTACGAGTTAACTTACCGCCAGCCGATTGTCGAAAAGCCCGATCGCACTTTGGCTTTGGGACTAAGTTTTTCGCGGCAAGAAAGCGATACATTCCTTTCTGGAAAAGAGTTTGGGCTTTCAGCGGGAGCAAACGAGCGCGGTGAAACGCGGGTTTCGGCTGTGCGCTTTTTTCAAGAATACGTGCAGCGGAGTTCCAGCCAAGTGTTCGCGGCGCGATCGCAATTCTCCCTCGGCACTAATCTGTTCGGCGCTACTGCGAACGATAGCGGGCCGGACAGCCGTTTTCTGGCGTGGCGCGGACAAGCCCAGTACGTGCGGCTGTTAGCGCCAGAAACCTTGCTGATTGTGCGTTCCGACATTCAATTAGCCGATCGCCCCCTGCTTTCCCTCGAACAAATCGGGATCGGCGGCGTTCAAAGCGTGCGCGGATACCGCCAAGATTTGCTGTTAACTGATAGCGGTGCGATCGCATCTGCAGAAGTGCGAATTCCGGTTTGGCGTGTCCCGGAAGTCGAAGGATTGTTGCAAGTCGCTCCGTTTATCGATTTTGGGTTAGGGTGGAACAATTCGGAGGAAAAGCCGAATCCCGACTCGGATAAACTGCTGGGTGCGGGTTTGGGGCTGGTTTGGCAGATGGGCGATCGGTTGAATGTGCGTTTAGACTACGGTATTCCTTTGATAAATGCTCGATCGGGCGATCGAACTTTGCAGGAAAAAGGCTTATACTTTCGGATTAATTACTTTGCTTTCTAAATTTTAAGTTGGGTTGAGTGCGATCTAAACCCAACACTTTAGACCTCTCCAACAATTATTGTGGAACAGGCATCTTGCCTGTTCAATACTGACTTTTGTGGAGATGTCTTTTCATCTTTAGCGCTGACGGTCAAATTTTATTAAGTGGCGGCCTCGATCGCACGATTAAGCTGTGGGATGTCGCGACAGGATGTTGTATGAGGACGTTGATGGGCGATCTGTATGAAGGCATGAATATTCGAGGCAACGGAATTGACGAATGCTCAAAAAGCGACATTGAAAGCGTTAGGGGCTTTGATTTGACACTCGCCGGTCTCTAGCTTGCTTCCTGCAGGGTAGACACGGAGTTTTTGCGTATGCTTCTGCAGAAATGGTTTTCTATTGTTGTTCAGCGGGGATTTGTACCACTCATAACGTTCCTGGTCAGCGGTTGCCGAGATCTTTGCACCTCACCCAAGCGGATTGGGTCAATCCGCTGCACCAGGGTTGTTAGGCGGCTGATTTTTGTCCCGTTTTTTTTTATACCACTTCCAGATAAAAGGACAAATTGGTACAAGAATACTTGCCCATAACCACTCCAAATTACCAGAAACAAAAGTTGATATCTGCTGACCTACAGAAACATCTACTTTAATTGTCTTATCAAATGTTCGTATAACAAGTGGTACTTTTTCATTCGATACATTGATAATTGCTGACAGGGTAAGATAAAGATTCTGATTCCCATCTTTCGTAGGGGTGACTTCCCATTTCCACTGCGTTGTTTTGCCTCTGTATACAGCCTGTTCCTGTGGAACTAATGCCTCAATCTTAAAACCTTGTCCCGAAAGGTCTGCTTCCATTCGATTTGATATCTGTATTCGTGCCGACTCAATCTGCTCCTGAGACTTCAAAGAAGATTGAAGCTCTTGGACAGATTTGGTTGACGATAAAAGCAATTCGATAATTTTAGGTTCTTCAAACTGCATTTTCTTGGGTGTGTCAAATGCAATATTCCCCCATTCGAGGTTAGTCACTATCTCATCCACAATACCCATAGAGGTCGGAGGTATGGGCGAAGCACTAGGTGAAGGCATAGGAGGCGACATGCTAGGTAAAGGCGTATTTGATGAGGTTCCTCCTGGAGAAACCTCATCTTTGATCGGCACAACTGCCAGAAAAATCACTATCGCAATACCAACTAAAAAACCAAAGATTGCAAGCTTATTCCTCATAAGTATTTCTAACTAACGCCTTCTTGAAAAAGTGCCGAATAGATAGCCTCAGTTAACTTAACTTTGAACACTGACAAATATCCTTGCTTGGCGCCCCACCGTAGACTTAAGCAGCCTAACGATTTAGTTCAACTGCGCGCTATCGCCTCTCAACGAAGCTAACAATCTTAAATTCGCGTCAGTTGCAACGACTAGATTTATCGAAGCACCCCATACTAGAAACCTTAAGCTTTTGCAAATTGTTTACCGTGCCGCCGATAAAAATCTTATAAGTGTATCGCAGTTGCGGTACAATACTGCATATAGTTTAAAAATACCGCATATCGATGATGTATGTCAACCCTTTCTTAATCCCCATCAGCATCTCCTTTCCTAGATCGAGTTCGCCGCAGGATTCGACTCAAGCACTTAAGTTGATGGGTGCAAGAGAGTAGAGCTAACACTGGGGCGCTATAAAAAAATGAGACATTCATCAGAACTTACTCAGGCTCGAATTACTGTAATTATTCGCCCATATTAGTTGTCTAAATTTCAGTATTCAACCGTTATTCCAACTCCGGTGCATTCTCGCGGCGATCGCCATTCTGTTTTCGACCTTTGTAAAAACCGTGGAAATGGGCCCAAAGCCATTGGTGCATTATGATAAAGCAAGCAGCGATAAATTCTCGTCTTCATAAAATAATTTAATTGCGTTAAAATCCCGACGTAGCAAATTTTCAACTTGCCAGGTCGAACAGTTTCCAAGGCGAAGCCAAATAACTTTCGGTGGATTCCCAAATACTAAGCTCATATCGCGCATATCCGCGTCTTTCGAGACAATCATCAAATTATTGTATGAATGCATAATCCCAAACTACTTGGTCGATCGTTGATTTCATGCCCACATCAAAGGACGTGAAGCGAATTTGGGAAAATATCGCTCAAACTGTTGGTAAATTGGGCGACAAGTTTTCATCAAAAAGTAATTTCATGCGGATAATGGGGCGGTCATAAACCGACGCTCACGGTCAGCAGCATAAGCTATGCAGGCTTTTAAATCTTCTCGCGTCAGATCGGGAAAATCACCCTTGAATTTCTGCTTCGGTAATCTCGGAAGCCAGGTACTCAAGCACTTCATAAACCGTAATTCGCAAGCCACGTACACAAGGCCTACCACCGCGTTTATTTGGTTCGATCGTGATGTGGTTTCGGTAGTTCATAGTTGGAATTATCGTGATTGTGTTCTCGACCTTGGCAAAATCTTAGCCTATGGCTGCGGATCTGGCAAGGTTGTCAATCTTGTTTTTAATACGATCGCGCAAAATTTTTTTGAACTAACGTAATCCAATTCTCATAGCTTATACATATAACGAAGTTCAAGTGCGTTGCAAAAGCTATTCAGGCGATTCAGCAAAGCATTGTAATAGAGGTAGGCATCATCCCGTTCATCTTCAAGAAGAGCATACAGGGTCAGTTCTGGCTCTGCTGCTAGACGATCTTTAGGAACATCTAAGCCGGCTTCAGCTAGGCGCGTTGCTGCGATCGCGACTAACAATGACCCAACTGTATTCATCTTACCATGATGAAGATCGTCCAATCCAGGTAGAATTAGCTCTGCTCCCGGCAACTCATTCAAGCTCATGACTGTTCCTCCTCTGAGTTACCTTCAAAACTTTCGATGAAGTTCTCAAGTTTGCTTCTAAGCACATCAGGATTAAGAGAGGGGAATCGTATTAATTCGGGTGCAATGGCTTCAAAGCTATCACGTAGTTCTTCTAAGAAAAATAATTTATTTTCATACATGGCTTGAACATCTTTAATGTCACGGTCAAATCCCCTGGATAGTTTGGAGAGCGCTTGGGCTGTGAAGTCATAGTGATAAAACGAGATTTGACCGTGTTTGCCAATGAAGATGCTCCTGTCACGCCAGCCCGGAAGTGGAGGTAAGAAATCCTGTGGGGAAGCTAGTTCAATATTAATGTTCAATTCTTGTTTGATTTTGGCTATCGCTTGAAAGATGCCTGGGGGTTCAGGATCTAGACGAATATCGATATCAACTGTGGAACTCCGCCATCCAATCAGTAGGGCACTAGCACCACCCGTAAAATAAATGCAGCCTGAACCCTGAGCTTCTCTACCCAAGACTTGCATCAATCGTTCTATCTTCTGAGAGTCAACGTTCGGACGCATATTCTACACACATATTTAAACATAAACAGATTTCTTCAGCCGTCGCACTGAAAAAAGCTATCTTTATTATATTTGAAAAAATATCGCTCAAACTGTTCGGTAACTTGGGCGAAAAGTTTTATTCAAAAAGTAATTTCATGCGGATAAGGGATCGGTCATAAACCGACGCTCACGGTCAGCAGCATAAGCTATGCAGGCTTTTAAATCTTGTCGCGTCATATCGGGGAAATCGTCCAGAATTTCTGCTTCGGTCATCTCGGAAGCCAGGTACTCAAGCACTTCATAAACCGTAATTCGCAAGCCGCGTACACAAGGCTTACCACCGCGTTTATTTGGTTCGATCGTGATGTGGTTTCGGTAGTTCATAAAAAAGCTTGGTAAGATTGTGTTCTCGACCTTTGCAAAATCTTAGCCTATGGCTGTGGATCTGGCAAGGTTGTCAGTTATTTTTAGCGCTGACGGTCAAATTTTATTAAGTGGCGGTCTCGATCGGTACTTGGGTCGCGAGCGGGGACACTCGCACTGATACGATCCAAATATATAATTATGATGGAACCGGAAACGATATAAATCCTAACCTAGTTAACACAAGAGGGCTTGTCTTATGGTTCAGACAAAAACTAAACTAACATTTGCAGATTTTCTCGAAAAGTACCCAGACGGATCGGGCATCTACGAACTTGTAAATGGAGAGATTGTCAAAGTGGAAGCAACCAGAGCTCATAAAAATGTGGCACGATATCTGGTTAAGTCTTTCGACAAAGAAAGCGATCGCTTGGGGCTTGACTATATCGTTGACAAAGATATAGTTTTGAGAACTGTCACAGCTTCAGGACAAGAACAAGGCAGAAATCCTGATGTTGGCGTGGTTAAGGCATCTGTATGGAACAGCAATGTACGTGGCTACGGAGCTCTTACCGAACCTATCCAATTAGCAGTTGAAGTTACCTCAACTAACTGGGAAGACGACTATGTGGATAAGCTAGATGAGTATCAACGCCTCGGCATTTGTGAGTATTGGATTGTGGATTATTTAGCGATCGCTTCTAGGGCTTATCTAGGAAATCCAAAAATTCCCACAGTTTTCGTTTACTCTTTGGAAAATGGCAGTTATTTAGTTCAAAGTTTTAGAGGTAATGAGCGCGTTATCTCTAAAACTTTTCCCGAACTAGAAATCACAGTCGAGCAACTTGTACTCAGCAGCCAAATTCAAAACCTTTAGAGCAACGAGATGAGATTACACCGATAAACTTTATCCTGGAAAGAGTGTTTTTATGCCTCGCTTGCATTACTCGTTACTATTTTCACCATTCTCAAAAACAGGCAAGATGCCTGTTCCACAAAGAGTAGATTTTATTGTGGGGAGTAGGGGTTGGGCATTTTGGCCGCCCGTAAGTTACTCGCTACTGTTTGCTTTCCTGTTGCTATTTCCCTCGAAAAGCTTCGCCCAAATCATTCCCGATAATACCCTGGGCCCGGAAAGTTCACGGACTGTTCCCGATACTATCAACAATTTACCCTCCGATAGAATCACTGGCGGCGCAACTCGCGGCGTTAACCTATTTCACAGCTTGCGCGAATTTAACATCCGTGAAGGGCGGGGAGCTTATTTTGAAAATCCCAGCGGAATTACCAACATTTTCACCCGCGTTACGGGATCAAACTCCTCAAATATTTTAGGAACTCTGGGAGTTCTGGGAAACGGCAATTTATTTTTAATTAACCCGAAAGGAATTGTCTTCGGGCCGAACGCTCGGTTAGATTTGCGCGGTTCCTTTATCGGTTCAACTGCTGACAGTATTGTGTTTAATAACGGCTTTGAATTCAACAGCACCAACCCGCAAACATCCCCGCTGTTAACCGTTAATATTCCCGTTGGTTTAAGATTTAGAGACAATCCCGGTGCAATTGTCAATCAATCGACGGCTGTAGGAAAGGTAAACCTGCCAGCCTCTGCTGTGGCAATCCCAATTAGCGATCGAGTTGGTTTAGCAGTAGAACCAGGTCAAACTTTAGCACTGATTGGCGGCGACATCCAACTCCAAGGCGGCAATTTAACCGCCAGCGGCGGACAAATTTTACTCGGTAGCGTCGCCAGTCCCGGTTTAGTTAATTTTGCAATAACAGCGGGGGAAAAGGGAAATTTAACTTTAAATTATGATAATATTCAAAACTTCGGCAATATTCAAATAGCCGATGGCTCACTAATCAACACTAGCGGCAGCGGTGGCGGCAGAGTAGAGTTAAAAGGTGGAAATGTCGCCATCAGCGGTGCACGAATTTATGCGCTGACACTGGGAAATATTGATGGTAGAGGTATCGATATCAGCGCTCAAAATTTGCGAGTGGAAAACGGAACGCAATTTTCTACCCTGACTCTAGGAAATGGTGCAGGAGGTAATATCAACTTGCGGGCTGCTGATTCAGTAGAAATGATCGGGCTGGGAGTTGAGGGCTATCAACAGGTTGCAATTAAATATTTGGTATCGGGAACTACAGACCCGTTTGACCCGCTATTTGTGCTGTTGAATGCTAGTGCTGGCGCTGGTTCGGGGGGGAATATTACGATCGACACCGGCCGCCTGCTATTCAACAATGGCGTAGTAGGTAGCGGCATCACTTTTGGTGGTGGAAATGGCGGAAATTTAATCATTCGCGCCAATACTTTTGAGATGGTGGGTTCGGGAATTAACAACGGGACAGCTAAAGAAAGTACCGGTGCGGGAGGAAGTATTAGTGTTGATGTCGCCAGATTAATTATGCGCGACGGTTCTCTTCTGGGTACTACAAGTTACAGCAGCGGCCCGTCGGGGAATATCAACATTAAAGCTGCTGAATCAGTAGAATTGTCTAACAGCGGCCCGAGAACTGTTGTGTCAACTGGAATCAGCACGCTGAGTATCGGTTCTAACGGAAGGGCGGGGAATATTAACGTTGATACGAAGCGGTTGACTCTCTCTGATGGTTCTGCTTTTACTTTAGGAACAGGTGTTTTAGTTGGCAGGTTTTTGTTTTCTCAGGAGGGGGGGCCTGCGGGAAATTTAACTGTTAGGGCTAGTGAATCAGTAGAAATTTCTGGTATTTCTCAAGTTTTGACCAGCGGAATTCAGAATGCTAGCGCGCTGACTTCTGGAACTTTGAGTTCGAGTCGTGGTGGGGATATTCGGATTGATACGCCAAGCCTGACTGTGCGGGATGGAGGGATAGTTTCTACGAGTTCTTTGGGTGTAGGAAATGTGGGGAATATTACTGTTAATGCCGATCGCATTGAGGTCAGTGGCAGCGGAAATAATGGTCTGTTTGTCAGTACAATTGATGCTTCCGTGGGCAAGATATTTGGTACTAATCCTAATGCTACAGCAAATGCCGGTTCGTTGAATCTGAATGCCGATCGACTAATTGTCCGAGATGGAGCTACAGTGACAGTGCAGGCTACGGGAACCGGACGCGCTGGTAATATCAATATTGTCGCAAATTCGATCGACCTTGACAATAAAAGCAGTATTGACGGCACGACTATATCCGGTACAGGAGCAAATATTAACCTGCAAGCGCGAGATGATATCCAATTGCGCCGCAACAGCCGAATTACGACGGATGCAGGCACTTCTGACGGCGGCAATATCAACCTCAACAGCAACATTCTTGTCGCCCTCCCGCAAGAAAACAGCGACATCACAGCCAACGCCCGCACAGCAGGCGGCGGCCGCGTGAATATCGATGTCCCCAATGTCTTTGGTTTTACAGCAGCGAGTCGCGAACAAGTCAGAAGCAGGTTAGGGCTCAGTGACGCCGAATTTGCAGCGTTGCAAGTAAGTCCTACATCTCTGCTTCCTAGCAGCGACATCGCCGCGATTTCCCAAAGTGGCGGCCCGGCTTTGCAAGGGGCGGTAACATTTAGTTCTGTTGGAGTGAATCCCGTTCAAGGTTTAGTGGAACTGCCACAAAATGTGGTCAATCCGGCTGCGTTAATTGCTGCAAATCCCTGCATCCAAGGGGCTGAGAACGAGTTTACTGTGACTGGTCGGGGGGGATTGCCACCGAGTCCTAATGAAGTTCTCAGCAGCGCAGAAGAACCGTTTCCGTGGGTGGAACCAGCGGTAGGTGGAAGTCAGCAAATAGAAGGTCAAAGAGCCTCCATAGAAATTCGACCAACAGAAATTATTCCCGCTCAAGGTTGGGTAATAGACGATCGAGGACAAGTAACGCTGGTAGCCTATAATTCTGGTGGTGGTGCATCTCTTCGCAGTCCGAAACCGACGGGTGTTTGCGTACCTCAATAGGTACTCTTCAGCTTTTAGCTAACCCCTTGCCCTATTCCTAATACTAAATTAACAGGACTTAAAAGATGCCCCGCCAATCTTCCGCCCTATTTTTTGCATTTTTACTGCTGTTTCCTGTCCCTGCGATCGCCCAAATCATCCCTGACAGCAGCTTGGGTGCAGAAAGTTCGCGCACAGTTCCCGACACGATTAATAACTTACCATCCGACAGAATAGAAGGCGGTGCAACTCGCGGAGTAAATTTATTTCACAGTTTACAACAATTTAACGTAGGTGAAGGCAGAGGAGCATATTTTGCCAATCCTAACGGAATTGCGAATATTTTTACCCGCGTTACGGGTGGAAACCCTTCTAATATTTTAGGTGTGTTGGGAGTCCAAGGAAATGCCAACTTATTTTTACTTAATCCCAAAGGAATTGTCTTCGGCCCAAATGCGAGATTAGATTTACGTGGTTCATTTTTAGCAAGTTCTGCTGATAGCGTAGTTTTCGATAATGGCTATCAATTCAGCAGCAGTAATCCCCAATCACAACCGCTGTTAAATGTCAATATACCTATAGGTTTAAACTTTAGAGAAAATCCGGGAAAAATCATTAACTCTTCAGCAGCACCAGCCTTGACTTTACCACAATTACCTGCTGGAATCCCGCAGATTTTCAATAACATGGGCGCTTCAGTTGATCCCGGACAAACTCTCGCCCTCGTGGGAGGAGATATTGAATTAAATCAGGGAACACTCACTGCATCAACCGGACAAATTTTGCTGGGTAGCGTCGCTAGTCCGGGGAGAGTTGGATTGGGGGCAACGCCATTTGGATTAAGTTTAAACTATGACAAGATTTCCAACTTTGGTAATATTGAAATAACCAACGGCTCACTGATCAATACCAGTGGAGTTGGTGGCGGGAAAGTCGAGATTCTAGGTGGAAATGTCAGGCTAAATAATGGGCGAATTTATGCACTGACCTTGGGAAATATCGATGGTAGGGGTATCGATATTAACGCTCAAAATTTTCGGGCCCAAGGTGGAGCGCAAATATCCACTCTGACAGCAGGAATTGGTGCGGGAGGCGCTGTCAATATCCGGGCTACCGACTCAGTAGAAACGCTCGGAATAGGATTAGATAACTATAGAGTGTTTGGTGGTCAGTATACGGTATCTGGCTCTTTCGACCCTTTTGACCCCCAACTTGTCCTAATCACTGGCACTAATAGCATGGGAGCCGCCGGAAACATCACGATTGATACGGGAAAACTGTTGATAGACAATGGAAGCGCATTGACTACCACCACGTTAGGTGCTGGCAACGCCGGAAATATTACCATCCGTGCCGGGGTTTTAGATATGGTCGCTTCTGCAATCCACAGTGGCCCACTTTTGGGGAGTACGGGTAGGGGAGGAAATATCACCTTTGAGGGAGAACGTTTAACCGTGAGCGATGGTGCTGCTCTGATCAGCCTCACCCGCGGTGAAGGAGGAGCGGGGAATATCAACATTAAAGCGAATGAATCAGTAGAAGTGCTGCGGACTCCCACTGGAAGTCCGGTAGCAAGTTTAATTGGGTCAACTGCGAGCGGTGTGAATGGGCAAGCCGGGGACATTAATATCGACACGAAGCGGTTGATTGTCTCCCAAGGAGGCGGAATTAGTTTATCTAGCGGAGCAGTTGTGGGCAACCAACCGTTGAATACAACTGGGGGGCCCGGAGGTAATTTGACCGTTAGGGCCACTGAGTCAGTAACAGTCGAGGGTTTTTCTGGAGTTTTGGCGAACGGGAGTCGGAATCCCAGTTTCATCTGCGCTGATGCCAATACTGCTAATCGGGGAGGGAGTATCAACATTTCTACACCTGTACTGACTCTCCGGGATGGAGGAGTAATTAGCACTGCATCTTTAGGTCAAGGAGATGCCGGAAGCATTACCATCGATGCGGGTCGTGTAGAAGTTATTGGGAATGGGGGTCAAGGTGAATTTAACAGTCAAATTCAGACTTCCGTTGGGATTGCATCTGACATTATAGATCCTAATGCTACGGCTAACGGAGGTTCGTTGAATCTAAATGTCGGGGAATTGATTCTTCGCAATGAAGGAACACTCAATCTGCAAGCTTTGGGATCGGGACGGGCTGGTAACATTAACGTCAAAGCAGACTCAATTTTTCTTGACAACCAAAGCAGCATTGACGGTAGAACGGCATCCGGCCCCGGAGCAAATATTAACCTTGAAGCACGAGATATCCAGTTGCGCCGAGCCAGCAGAATTACAACTGATGCAAGTATTTCTGATGGTGGCAATATCAACCTTAAAAGCGATATTCTGGTGGCTTTACCCAAGGAAAATAGCGATATTACTGCTAATGCGCGATCGGCCCAAGGTGGACGCGTCAATATTAATGTCCCCAATGTTTTCGGGTTTACATCAGTGACTCGTGAACAGGTTCGAGCGAGTTTGGGATTAACAGATACTCAATTTGCAGCGTTGCAAGTAAGTCCTACATCTTTAATTCCTACCAGCGATATTGCGGCGATTTCCCAAAGTAGCGGCCCGGCTTTGCAAGGTAGTGTTACATTTAGTTCTTCAGGGGTGAATCCCGCTCAAGGTTTAGTGGAACTGCCACAAAATGTGGTGAATCCGGCTGGGTTAATTGCTGCAAATCCCTGCATCCAAGGGGCCGAGAGCGCATTTACCGTCACTGGGAAAGGAGGAGTGCCACTCAGTCCTAATGATGTCCTCAGCAGCCCTCTATCGCCGTTGCCTTGGGTGGAACCAGCGGTAGGTGGAAGTCAGCAAATAGAAGGTCAAAGAGCCTCCATAGAAATTCGACCAACAGAAATTATTCCCGCTCAAGGTTGGGTAATAGACGATCGAGGACAAGTAACGCTGGTAGCCTATAATTCTGGTGGTGGTGCATCTCTTCGCAGTCCGAAACCGACGGGTGTTTGCGTACCTCAATAGGTACTCTTCAGCTTTTAGCTAACCCCTTGCCCTATTCCTAATACTAAATTAACAGGACTTAAAAGATGCCCCGCCAATCTTCCGCCCTATTTTTTGCATTTTTACTGCTGTTTCCTGTCCCTGCGATCGCCCAAATTATCCCCGATAATAGCTTGGGAACAGAAAGTTCGCGCACAGTTCCCGACACAGTTAATAACTTACCCTCGGACAGAATAGAAGGGGGTGCAACTCGCGGCGTTAACCTCTTTCACAGCTTGCGCGAATTTAACATCCGTGAAGGGCGGGGAGCATATTTTGCCAATCCCAGCGGAATTGCTAACATTTTCACCCGCGTTACTGGTGGCAACCCTTCTAATATTTTAGGTGTGTTGGGAGTTCAAGGAAATGCCAACTTATTTTTACTTAATCCCAAAGGAATTGTCTTTGGCCCCAATGCTCGGTTAGATTTGCGTGGAGCATTTATCGGTTCAACTGGTAGTGGCATTCTCTTTGATAATGGCTTTGAATTTAGTGCAGCTAATTCTAATGCAGTGCCATTGTTAGCGATTAATATTCCTGTGGGTTTAAGATTTAGAGACAATCCCGGCACAATTGTCAACTCTTCCCAAACAAAGGCTCCTACATCAGCCTTACCGCCACTCCCCATAGAAATTCCTGCTTTTGAAAAACTCGGTTTAGCAGTAGACCCAGGTCAAACTTTAGCATTAATTGGCGGTGATATTCAACTCCAAGGAGGAAATCTAACTGCTTATACCGGACAAATTCTTCTCGGTAGTGTCAACAGTCCAGGTTTAGTGCAATTTGAACCAACAGCTTTAGGTCTGAATTTAAACTATGGCAATATTCAGAACTTCGGCAATATAGAAATGAACGGTGCATTTATAAATACCAGCGGATTAGGAGGTGGGAAAGTCGATATTCGAGGGGGAAATATTAATCTTAACGGTTCAGGAATTTATGGACTGACACTCGGAAATATAAATGGTAGAGGCATTGACATCAATTCCCAAAACTTGCGAGTAGAGGGGGGATCGCAAATTTTCGCCTCCACACTGGGAGAGGGGAGAGGAAGCGATATCAACATCCGCGCTACTGACTCAGTAGAAATGATCGGGTTGGGAATTGAGGGCTATCAGCAGCTTACAGAAAATTTTCAGACATCTGGAACAGGCAACCCCTTTATTTCGCAAATTGTTCTGTTCACTAGCGCTCTTGGCAGTGGAGCAGCCGGAGATATTAACATTGAAGCCGGACGGCTGTTGATGAGCAATGGGGTAGTGGGCGGTGCCCCCACCTTTGGTGCTGGGAATGGCGGAAATCTGGCTATCCGCGCCAACACGGTCGAACTCGTCAGTTCAACGCTCTATAACGGAACAACGAACGAAAGCACTGGTCAAGGCGGAAACATCTCTGTTGAAGCGCAACGCTTAATACTGCGCGATGGCGGTGCGTTTGCGAGCTTCAGCCTTAGTGATGGAGCATCGGGGAATATCGCGATTAAAGCGAGTGAATCTGTGGAATTATCGGGTAGTCTTCCTGTAGGTCTAGGGCAAACTCGGCTCGGCACGAATACTTTTGATGGGAATGGAAAAGGTGGGGATATTAGCATCGACACTAAGCGGCTGAGTGTTTCTAATGGAGCCACAATTAGTTTAACGACTGGTGCTATTTTTGGCGAAGTTGTGTTTTCTACAAGTGGGGGGACGGGAGGAAATTTAACTGTGAGAGCCTCCGAGTCTATAGAAGTGAGTGGCGAGTCAAGATTTTTGGAGAATGCGGGCTATGTAGCAAGTTCTTTTGTTACTCAAACTGCAAGTTCTGGTAGAGGTGGAGATATCCGCCTCTCAACACCTAAACTAACTGTGCAGAATGGGGGGGTTATTTCTGCGGCTTCTTTGGGTATAGCAGATGCAGGAGATATTACAATTAATGCCGATCGCTTACAAGTGCAAGGTATTGGGAGTAACAGTGGGTTGAGGAGTGGAATTGAGGCCTCGGTTGGTAGGGCGTTTAATGCTGTCAATCCCACTGCTAGCGGAAATGCAGGCTCGTTGAATTTGAATGCTAATCAATTGATTATTCGGGATAGTGCAGTTGTTAATGTTCAATCTTCAGGAACAGGTAGGGCTGGCAATATTAACGTGGTAGCTAACTCAATTTCCCTGGATAATAAAAGCATCATTGATGGCACAACCGTCTCTGGCACAGGGGCAAATATCAACCTACAAGCGCAAGACATTCAGTTGCGGCGCGGTAGTAGAATCACCACGGATGCAGGTATTTCTGAGGGCGGTAATATCAGAATTAATAGCGATATTTTGGTAGCTTTACCGCGAGAGAATAGTGATATTACAGCTAATGCTCGCACAGCTAGGGGCGGACAAGTTACGGTCAATGTACCAAATATTTTTGGCTTTACAAGCCTTAACCGCGACCAAGCCAGGAGTAGTTTAGGACTGACTGATAATCAATTTGCAGCGTTGCAAGTAAGTCCGACTTCTCTCATTCCTACCAGCGATATTGCGGCGATTTCCCAAAGTAGCGGCCCGGCTTTGCAAGGTACTGTAACATTTAGTGCTTCTGGAGTGAATCCGGCTCAAGGTTTAGTGGAACTGCCGCAAAATGTGGTCGATCCGGCTGCGTTAATTGCGGCAAATCCCTGCACGCAAGAGGCCGAGAGCGCATTTACCGTCACTGGGAAAGGAGGAGTGCCACCGAGTCCTAATGATGCCCTCAGCAGCAATTCGAGCCAGTTTAATTGGGTGGAAGAGGCAGGAAGTTCGGCAACGAATGTAGAGGGTTTAACCGATGTAACCGATCGAGGGAAGAAGAAGGAAGAAGGGGAAATCCCCGATCAGGAAGTTGTTCCGGCGCAAGGTTGGGTGGTGAATGCTCAAGGAGAAGTTATGCTTGTTGGATATAATCCGGGTAATGCTGCTGACTCTCGCAATCCTCGGCCGAGTTCTGGTTGTGTGCCGCGTTGAAATTAGGTTTTTTTGACCTCACATCTTGCACCATTCTCAAGAACGGGCTCTGGGGCCCATTCCACAAGAGATGAATTTTATTGTGGAACAGGCCGAAAAGCCTGTTCCTAAACAAGTAATTGAGAATGGTGCAACATCTCAGTTTAACCGCAGATGTAGGCGGATTAACGCGGATTAACGCATCGAGAATAAGATGTATTTGGGTTAATTAGTAGGTGTGTCTGCGGTTGTAATTTTATTTTCTAACTATGAAGTTTACCCGATCGCTCCGGCAAGTAATTCTGTTATTTGTGATTTCCTGTCTACTATCCGTTGCGATTCCTCCCGGAGTTGCTCAGGTTAATCCACCACAAGCGGTGCAGCTTGTTCGACAAGCTCGAACTCTGTACCAAGAGGAACGTTTTTCGGAAGCTGTACCTTTGTTGCAGCAAGCGGCGGCGCAGTTTGAGGCAAAAGGCGAAAATCTCGATCGCGCCACAGCTTTGAGTAATTTAGCTGCAACCTACGGGCAGTTGGGGCTTTGGGAAGAAGCAGAAAAAGCTGTAAATTCAAGTTTGTCGGCTGTGCGAACCCAAGCCAACACTCCCGAACAGCAGCGGATTTTGGCTGAAACTCTCAACATTCAAGGACAGTTGCAACTTGAACGGGGGCAGACTCAAGATGCGATCGAGATTTGGACGCAAGCTGCTAAAATTTTCGAGCAGATTGATAGTAAAAATCAACTTTTTCAAGTTCAAATTAATCAAAGTCGGGCTTGGGAAATTCTCGGCCTTTACCCCAGAGCTTGCAAAATTTTGTTAGCTTCTTTCAAGCTGGAAAACCAAACTTGCGAAGTTTCGGCAGCGGGTTTGGAAACTTTGAAAAATCAGCCTGTTTCTCTCGAACAAGTCCGGGCAATTCATGCTTTAGGGCGGGTACTGCGGGTTTTGGGACAACTGGAACGATCGCAGGATGTGCTGTCGGTGGGACTCGAAGCAGCCCAAAAATTAGGTTCCCGACCAGAGGAGGCTGCAATTAATCTCAATCTGGGCAATACGGTACGGGCTAAAAGCAATAAACCGGGTTTGACACCCGAACAGCGGGGTGATTGGGAACGCTTTGCCCTAGAGTATTATGCTCGATCGATCCAGGCGATCCCGAATCGATCGCTTTTACAAATTCAAGCAAAGTTAAACCAATTGAGTTTGTTGATCGATCGCCAAGATTGGTCTGAAGCAGAGGCTTTGTGGCGTTCTCTGGAACCTCAAACCGATCAATTTTGGTCGAACCGCGCCGGACTTTACGCTCAAATTAATCTAGCTCAAAGCTTGATAAAATTAGCTCAGTCGCCTGCGAAAACTGTGAGTTTAAGCGATATTGACACAATGCTTGATCGCTCTGTCGAAAGAGCAAACAGTTTGGGCGATCAACGAATACAAGCTTATATTCTGGCAGCGAAAGGCAAACTATCGGAAATCCAACAGCAGTATCAGAAAGCGGAAAACCTCACAATTCAGGCTTTGAGTTTAGCATCGGCGTTTCAATCTCCCGATATTGCTTACCAATTGTTTTGGCAACTGGGACGAATTCGGAAAGCTCAGGGAAATACAGAAGGGGCGATCGCTCAATATACTCAAGCTGTGAATGTACTGTCTTCTCTGCGGGGCGATTTGGTGACAGTCAATCCCGAAGTGCAATTTTCGTTTCGGGAAAGTGCCGAACCGGTTTATCGGGAATTAGTCGGGCTGCTTTTGCAAGAGGAATCTCCCAGTCAAGCTAAGTTGAAACTAGCGCGCCAAACGGTGGAATCTTTGCAGTTGGCGGAATTGGACAACTTTTTCCGGGATGCTTGCGCTGATGCTAAACCAAAGTCGATCGAGGAAATTGATCCGACAGCGGCGGTGATTTATCCGATTATTTTGAGCGATCGTTTGGAGGTAATTTTGTCAATTCCCGGCAAACCTCTGCGCCGCTACACTACTGTGAAGTCTCAAGCTGAGTTGGAAACTGCCTTCAGACAAGCCAAAAATCTCATCAGGCCTGCTGCTTTCCCCCGCAACAGGAGGCAACCCGTTGAACAGGTTTATGACTGGTTAATCCGCCCTGCAGAGGCGGATTTGACTGCCGCCGGGATTAAAACCCTGGTATTTGTGCTCGACGGTTATTTGCGGAATCTGCCGATGGCGGTGCTGCACGACGGTGAAAAGTTTTTGGTAGAAAAATACAGCATTGCTTTGGCGCCGGGATTGCAATTGCTGGCACCGAAACCGCTGAACAAAGTCAAGTTAAAAGTGCTCACCGCTGGCCTCTCGGAACCGCGTCAAGGCTTCTCGGCTTTGCCGGGGGTGAAGGAGGAAGTTCAGCAAATTGCAGCCGAGATGCCGGCGAGTTCGCTGCTGAATGAAGATTTTGTCAGCGGGCGATTGCACGATCGAATTAAAGCTTTGTCTTACCCGATCGTCCATTTGGCAACTCACGGTCAGTTTAGCTCGAATGCAGCGGATACTTTTATTGTGACTTGGGATCAGAAAGTGAATGTTAAGGAGTTCGATCGACTGCTGCGAGCCCGCACTGGGGAGAGACAACAGCCGATCGAACTTTTGGTTTTGAGTGCTTGCGAAACTGCTTCGGGCGATAACCGCGCGGCTTTGGGTTTGGCGGGGGCCGCAATTCGATCGGGTGCGCGCAGCACCGCCGCCACCCTTTGGCAAGTCAACGACGAATCTACAGCTATCTTTATGACTGAGTTTTACAAGCAACTGGCTTCTTCTAAAACCAGCAAAGCTGAAGCCCTCCGCAACGCTCAATTAACGCTGCTCAAAAACCCACAGTATCAGAATCCCTATTTCTGGGCACCTTTCGTGCTTGTGGGCAATTGGCAATGATTTAAGATGGGGCATCGGGCATCGGGCATCGGCCAAACAGGGCATTGGCCAAACAGGGCATCGGCCAAACAGGGCATCGGCCAAACAGGGCATCGGCCAAACAGGGCATGGGGCATGGGGCTGGCAGTCAACTGACAACTGACAACAGTCAACAGTCAACAGTCAACAGTCAACTGTCAACTGTCAACAGTCAACTGACAACTGACAACTGTCATTTGCAGTTGGTTTTTTGTTAAAGTTTGTAAACTGTTAAGAGTGCTTTTTGCATCTAATATTTTTTCGAGGAGTCCCATGAAGCAACTTTTGATTGCTGAGCGCTTTTGCTTAATTGCCCACGTCTTGTCAATGGCTTTTGGATTGGCAGGGTTGCTGCTGATTTTACCCCGTCCCGAATTGGTGATGAGTTTGCCACCAGCAGGGCAAACGCTATTCCAGTGGGGGATGGCTGGGGGTGGAGTAGTTTATATCATCTTTGGTGCAGCAGCAGTTGCTCTCTATGCCTTGCGGACATTGGGTTGGGGTGCAACTCTGGCTTTTTTAGTGCCTTCTGTGTTTTTGTCCTTGAGTAGCGAGTTGTTGGGAACGAGTACGGGTTTTCCCTTCGGGCACTACCATTATTTGAGCGGTTTGGGCTACAAAATTGCAGGGCTGGTTCCGTTTACCATTCCCCTCTCGTGGTTTTATCTGGGACTGGTTTCATACATAATTGCTCGCGCTGGAGTAGCGGTTGGTAAAGGTGAACTCAACTGGGTGCGCCAAATAGGGGCGATCGCCCTTGGTGCTTTGCTGCTAACTGCTTGGGATTTTGTACTAGATCCGGCGATGAGTCAAACTTCTGTGCCTTTTTGGGAGTTTGAGGAACTTGGGGCTTTCTTTGGGATGCCTTACCGCAATTTGGCTGGCTGGATGGGTACGGGGGCGCTATTTATGTCCTCCGCAGCTTTCTTGTGGAGAAAAACACCGATTAAATTAGAGCGATCGGAATTGGGTTTGCCCTTAATTGTTTATTTGGTAAACTTTGCTTTCGGAGCAATTATCACTGTAGTTTCCTTGGATTCTCGGTTCTGGTTCCCGACATCGCTAGCGGTGCTTCTGGGTGTAGTTCCGGCGATCGCGTTATGCTGGATCGCTAAACCCGCAACAGGTGACGTAACCGAAACAATGCCGTCTTTGGATACATCTGTTATCACGGCTGAAATTCCACCTCAGCCCGTGGGCGTTTTGCGTAAGTGAGTTGCTAGCGAGCAACCCCGGCTGATTTAGCAAAAATTTACACTAAATTTTGAGCTAGTTTAAAAACCCGGTTTCTACAAGAAACCGGGTTTTTCAATGGCGATTTTTTCAGGCCCAATTCCTGTAATATGTTTGAGGCAAAAATTTTATTAAATTTTTAAATTGACACCAACCGTAATTCCCAATTCTTCAATTGAAAATCTAAAATCTAAAATCTAAAATCTAAAATCCCATGATCGCCCCTCACCTGTTCCCCCAATCGCTGACAAGTATCATCGCTGTCGCACTCTTGGTGCTACAATTGCCCGCCGCAGCCCTTCTGATGTCGCGTTTGATTAAAGGCCCATCGCGCATCCCGCCCCTGGAACCGGATTCGCCGACGCTGGATTTGTTGGGTAGTTGTACTGCGGTGGTACCGACTTTGAACGAAGCCGATCGCATTTCGCCTTGTTTGGAAGGATTAACCAGCCAAAGTTACGAACTCCGAGAAGCGATCGTGGTTGACAGCTATTCGGTAGACGGAACCGGAGATTTAGTCAAAGCTGCAGCACAAAAAGACCCCCGGTTTCGCTTGATTAACGACGATCCGCTGCCGGCGGGTTGGGTAGGGCGTCCGTGGGCGCTGAATGCGGGTTTTTTGGCAAGTTCCGAGAAGTGCGAGTGGATTTTGGGGATAGATGCGGATACTGTGCCGCATCCGGGTTTGATTGCGAGTTTGCTGAAGACGGCGGCGGCTGGAAATTACGATTTGATTTCGCTGTCGCCGCAGTTTATCCTCAAGTATCCGGGGGAGTTGTGGCTGCAACCTGCTTTGTTAATGACTTTGGTTTATCGGTTCGGGCCGACGGGGACTGGCGGGGATGTGCCGGAACGGGTGATGGCGAACGGTCAGTGTTTCTTGTGTAAGCGCGAGGTTTTGGTGGCATTAGGGGGCTATGAGGTCGCAAAAGGTTCGTTTTGCGATGATGTGACTTTGGCTCGCTATGCGGCTGCTAAGGGCTTTAAGGTGGGCTTTTTGGATGGGGCTAAGGTGTTGAAGGTGCGGATGTATGAGGGGGCGATCGAGACTTGGAATGAATGGGGTCGATCGCTCGATTTGAAAGATGCTGCTTCGGGCGGTCAAATCTGGGGCGATTTATGGCTGTTGCTGGCGGTTCAAGGTTTGCCGGTGCCGATTGTGTTGTGCTATTTGCTGTTTGGTTCGCTGCCGCCGGTTGGTGTATTTCCGCACTTTTGGCTGTTGGGATTGAATGTATTTTTGGTTGCAGTGCGATCGGCTTTGTGTTTGGCGATCGCCCCTTCTTACGATACAACTGGGGCATCGGGTAAATGGCTGTTTTGGCTGTCACCTTTAGCCGATCCGTTGGCCTTTTTGCGAATTCTAATTTCTGCTTTAAATCAGCCTACTCAGTGGCGCGGCCGAAAGTATGAATAATCATTAAAATTCGGAATTATTACTAGCTGAAATGAGGAGACGGCAGTGCCGTGTCCCTACAGCAGATTAATTGTAGGGAAACGGCACTGCCGTCTCCTTCTTATGTACTGCCGTGTCCTGACTGTGGGTAATATGAATTCCCCATCAACCTTACAAGAAAGAGCTACTATTAAGATCCGTTGGATTCAGATTATAAACCAATCCCAAGTAGTCATTTCCAGATTTGATCGCCGTTGATAATACAGCAGTTGCATCATCTAAGATGACATTAACTGACTCAAAAGTTAATTGACTAAAAGTGACATCAATTAACTTGATTTTATCATCGGAAGTGAAGTCAGTAATCAGATCGGCTTGAGATAGTTCCGTAGCCGTATCTTGCAATACAAAGATATCATTTCCTGCGCCACCTGTGAGGATATCCAAACCGGAATCGCCATTCAGGAGATCGTTACCCGCACCGCCTGATAAGATATCATCTTGCTTGCCACCGCGCAGGGTATCATCGCCATCACCACCTAGCAGGATATCGTTATCATTATTCCCGCTAAGAAAATCGTTGCCAATACCGCCCGCGAGCGAATCTGAACCTTTGCCGCCAATTAGTTCGTCGTTACCGCCTGCACCTACTAGAGTATCTTCTCCTTGATTCCCAAAATAGGTGTTTGGGAAGTCTAATCCCCTCAAGGAATCGTTGCCGGAAAGGGCAAATACGCTTAAGCCTAATGCTGCTGCTGGGAAGCTGGTATCGTTGCCATCTGTTAGCAGGTAAACATCTCCTAATCGGGTGTTTTCTGGTAAACCCGATCGCGCGTTACTTGATACCGATGGTTTTGGCATTGCGATCGCAATTTGTACTTCCCCTGTCGGTGTCGGCGTCGGTGTCGGTGTTGGTGTCGGAGTTGTGACTGGGGGTGTTGGTATTGTGAGTGCGGGTGTTGGTGTTGTGACTACAGGTGTTGGTGTTGTGACTACAGGTGTTGGTGTTGTGACTACAGGTGTTGGTGTTGTGACTACAGGGTTATTACCACCATTCAAAATTTGTTCGTCTAACGCCGTACCCGTGTTTTCTGCAACTAGAGAATCGAGGGTTTTTTGACCGGCACCAAATGCTTTAAAGTCTTCAGTAGTTGCACCTAAAGCAATTTTTTGAACTACTGCTACTTGTTTTTGCAGTTGTGTCAGATCGGTATTAGTTAATATCGCACTAACAATACGTTGATTAGATGCTGCTATTACCTGCGCTAGTGCTGGTGCCGCTACTGATATCTCTTGGGCGTTAAAATTAGGATCGATCGCCTTTACTCGATCGCCCACTTGGACGATTAAATCCGCCACTTGTTCGGATTTGGTGAAATCTAAGGTTCCTGTTAGGATGCGATCGGCGATCGTACTAATTATTTGCTTGACAGCATCACCCATACTCAGATTACTGGCACCTTCAATTAATCCTGCTGTTTGAGTAATCGAGTTTTGGGCTACCAGCATCGCAGTTAATACGGCTTTACCACCCGGTTGTCCGCCTTGAGTAGCGGCGATCGGATCGACATAATTAATCGGGATATCGCTGGGAATACCGAAAGCGCTAGTGACTTTGGCATTAGCTTCATTCACGCTTAAACCGCGATCGGCTAATTCAGCTACAATGCTAGTCAGTAAAGTAATTACTTCTGCATCGGGTGTCGCTTTGAGCGGAGTTTCTAGGGGTAAACCCGTACCGATGTCGGTGCCGCCAAAAGCAACTAAATTACCTTCATTGGGATCGAGTTTGCCGTTATTATTAGTGTCAAAACTGCTGGAAGTAATATCAAAATCAAATGCACCTTGACTATCAGTTGTGCCTTTGGGTTCGTTCGGATCGGCGATGCCATTTTTGTTAGCATCAAAGAAGACATTCGCACCAGCAATATAGTCGTCAATTACAAAACCACCAAAAGAGTAACTTTTGAACCGGACTATTTCGCTAACGTTGGCACCAGACGAATCCGTTCCTGTGATCTTCATCCAGTAGTCAAATTCCTCCGGGCGAGTCTCGCCGATCTCAATTTTGCGAGTTGCGGGATTGAAAGTTAACCATGAAGGGAGAGGAATCTCAGGAAAACTTAACCCATTTACTGGCTGACGATAGGAACCGCCACTTAGATCGGTTTCCCATGTAAACTCCGACCAATCCAACGCATCGAAATCTGCCAGGGCGATCGAATAATTAATGCTGTCGCCCGGATCGGGGTCAGTATCGGTGTTTGCAGCCAAGGTAAACACATTGCCAGTTTGAGAAAAACCTAGCGATCCACTTTGCGAAAAGGCAGAAAGATTTACAACTGGGGGGTTGTTCTTATTAGTTGGCGTGACTGGTGTTGGTGTGGGAGTTACTGGCGTTGGTGTTGGCGTGACTGGCGTTGGCGTGGGAGTTGGTGGCGTTGGTGTTGGCGTGGGAGTTACGGGCGTTGGTGTTGGCGTGACTGGCGTTGGCGTGTTGAGCAGGATGGAGACGTTGTCGCTGTAGTTGTTCGCCACAGCTAAGTCAGGTTTCCCGTCGCCGTTAATGTCGCCGATGCTGACGGATTCGGGGCCATCGCCAGTAGCGAAGGTGACTTGGGTGGCGAAGGTAGGGGTGGTCGCTCCTGTGGCGGTGGTGTTGAGTAGGATGGAGACATTGTCGCTGCCACCATTTACCACAGCTACGTCAGGTTTGCCGTCGCCGTTGATGTCGCCAATGCTGACGGAGTAGGGGGAATTGCCAGTAGGGAAATCAACTTTGGTGGCGAAAGTGGGGGTGGTGGCTCCGGTGGGGGTGGTATTGAGCAGGATGGAGGCGGTGTCGCTGTAGAAGTCCGCCACAGCTAAGTCAGGTTTCCCGTCGCTGTTGATGTCGCCGATGCTGAGGGATTCGGGGCGATTGCCAGTAGCGAAGGTGACTTGGGTGGCGAAAGTGGGGCTAGTGGCTCCGGTGGCAGTGGTATTGAGCAGGATGGAGGCGGTGTCGTTCTTGAAGTTCGCCACAGCTAAGTCAGGTTTCCCGTCACCGTTGATGTCGCCGATGCTGACGAAAACGGGACGATTGCCAGTAGGGAAGTCAACTTGGGTGGCGAAAGTGGGGGTGGTGGCTCCTGTGGCGGTAGTGTTGAGGAGGATGGAGACGTTGTCGCTGTAGAAGTTCGTCACAGCTAAGTCAGGTTTCCCGTCACCGTTGATGTCGCCGATGCTGACGGAGCGGGCATCGCCAGTAGGGAAGTTAACTTGGGGGGCGAAAGTGGGGGTGGTCGCTCCTGTGGCGGTAGTATTGAGCAGGATGGAGACGTTGCCGTCGTTGTTTCCCACAGCTAAGTCAGGTTTCCCGTCGCCGTTGATGTCGCCGATGCTGGTGGAGGCGGGACCATCGCCAGTAGCGAAGGTGACTTGGGTGGCGAAAGTGGGGGTGGCTGCTCCGGTGGTGGTAGTGTTGAGCAGGATGGAGGCGGTGTCGCTGGTAAGGTTCGCCACAGCTAAGTCAGGTTTCCCGTCGCCGTTGATATCGCCGATGCTGACGCTGTTGGGACTATTGCCAGTTGGGAAGTCAACTTTGGGGGCGAAGCTGAGCACGCCGCTGTAGGTTTTGAGGGTGGTTTCTGTTAGAGCAAGTTTCGCCCTTTGGTTCGATGGGGGGATGAGTTGGGGGATGTCCCAGGTGCCACCTAGCTCGCAGTTACCTGTAGGTTGGGAGTTAGCGGCGATGTTTGCGCCTGTGAGTTGGTGGAGTTGAGTCAGGAATTGGTGCCCAGAGTCCCCGGCTGCTACGTTACAGCCATACAAGATGATGCTGGCGCTGGCACTCAGGGCGTTTCGCCACTGTTGCAACTGTTGGCTGTAGTTTTCGATGTTGCTGCTGTTGAGTTCTGTCGTGCCTAAGTAAATCTTGCCGGGGCTACCGTGGGTGATGATGTGGAGGGTTTCAATGCCTTGATGCTGAGCGAGGATTGTGGTGATTTGCTCTAGGGCATCAGGCTGGTTTTCCAGGATGTAGGTGGCTGTATCTGGTTTGATGCCTTGGGCTATGTAGTTGCTGTCTGGTACTGTGGGGTCAAGGATGACGATCGAGCTTGGCTGGTTGCTCATGCAAGCAACAAAGGGATTTTTTTTGTTAAGTTGAGTTAGGGTTTTCATCTGTTTTTGCTTTAGGTAGAATTACTGTTTTTTGAGGTGCTAAAAGCGATCGCCCGATTTGAGTTGCGATGGCGGTATTTCTATCTGGTAGCGGATGACCCCCTAAACTTTTAATTGCTAGGAGCTTAGCAGGGTTCGATCGTACTGTCAGTGCTTTAGCTCGCTTATGTACAAATCTTTATATATTTCTAAGTAATTTTCCGCGAATTATAAAAAATCGAAGCGAGTTACAGTGGCGCGGCGACGGGTTTATGAGATTATTGATTTTAGGCAATTACGCTCAGTGATTCTATGAATAATGACGATCGCACAAATTTCAATACAGTCCAAGAACACGAGATTTTTGGCGATCGCGATTTTCCCTCTTGGTTAACCCAACAACAAATCAGCCTCGCTTGCACTACCTACCAAACCAGCAGGTTAATGTTAATTGGTGCTGTCCCAGAAACGAACAGAATCTCGGCTTTTTGGCGAATATTCGATCGCGCAATGGGACTTTTCTGCACGCCAGAACGCCTGTATCTAAGCTCAAAATATCAACTCTGGCAATTAGATAATGTCTTAGAATCCGGGAAATTATACCAAGGATACGATAAATTATATATACCAAGAATCGGTTATACTACAGGAGATATCGACATTCACGATATCGCAGTCGATAAAAATAACCAAATCCTGTTTATTAGCACTTTGTTTAATTGTATCGCTACTTTGAGCGATCGCCACAGTTGCAAACCTCTCTGGAAACCAGGTTTTATCTCACAATATATAAATGAAGACCGCTGTCACCTCAACGGTTTGGCAATGGTAGAAGGAGAAGCGAAATATGTCACAGCGTCGAGTCAGTCGGATGTGGTGGATGGCTGGCGCGATCGCAGAAAAAATGGTGGCATAGTTATTGATATTGAATCTAATGATATTATCGTCACAGGATTGTCAATGCCACACTCACCTCGTTGGTATCGAGACAAGTTGTGGTTGCTGAATTCGGGGAGAGGCGAATTAGGATATGTGGATTTAGATACAGGAAAATTTGAGGCAATTACGTTTTGTCCGGGCTATGTCCGAGGACTGGCTTTTTGGCAAAATTGGGCAATTGTTGGACTCTCGAAACCTCGCGGAGGTGACAACACTTTTAGCGGTTTAGAGTTGGATGAGTTGTTGCTCACCAAGGATGCTGAGGCTCGCTGTGGTATGATGGTGATTGATTTGACGAATGGGGCGATCGTTCACTGGTTGCGGTTTGAAGGAATTGTCACAGAACTCTATGATGTACAAGTGATTCCCCAAGTGCAAAAGCCGATGGCGTTGGGTTTTCAAACGGATGAAATTGCTCAGTTAATTACTTTGGAACTTTAACCGCAGATGTGGGCGGATGTACGCGGATGGACGCAGATACAGCAGATTCCACGTTTATGAAGCACACCCCGGAAGTGCGATCGCCGTAGGGAAACGGCATTACCCATTAGTGTCAACTTAAGCTTTTAGTCCACCAGTCCTCCCCCCCACCCGCTAGTCCGCCAGGGGTTGAAACCCCTGTCTAATAGCTAAAGTCCTCTAAAAGAGGACTCAAGAACTCATCAGTCCTCTTTTAGAGGACTTGCGCTTTGAGGCAGGGGTTTCAACCCCTGCCGGACTGTCGGTTTGATGTTAAAATGTTTACAGGATTTACCCACGGGGTGTGAGAGAGAGTATTTAAGCGGGATTGGGTATTACTCAACAATCGCCCCATCTAAGCTTGTTTTTCTTAAGTCTGTTCTCCCTAAATTTGCACCTCTTAAGTCAGCACCTGTTAAGCAAACATTGCTTAAATCTGCATAACTCAAATCAGCACCTCTGAGATTAGCATCAGATAAATTTGCTCCTGATAAATTCGCCCTCACCAGTTGCGATTTACTCAAATTGCTGCCACTCAAATTTGCCGATTGCATCTGTGCTGCCATTAAGTTTGCTTTGCTTAAATTAGTGTCGCTGAGGTTAGCCAAATTTAATTTAGCATAACTCAAATTAATGTTTTCCAAGCAAAGTTCGCTCAATTGCGCGCAGCGCAAGTTAGCATTAATAAAAAACCTGTCTCCAATCGCATAACGGCGCAGCAATTCGTCAACTTCCAGCCGAATTAAAACTGGTTCGCAAGTATTTTGGTAGCACCACGATGTCTCCAGCAAACTAGCGGCTGCTTCAATTGCTACTTTGTCGCCTTTAGAGAGCACCAAACTATTGCACCCATCCCACTCACCGTTGAGCATGAATGCCATGTCTGAAGCTGCTGCTATTGAGTCGCATAGCAAAACGGTTTCTGGTTTGGGTTGCAGCCAGTTCATTAAAGCGATCGAACTCTTGTTTTTCACTGTTGATTCAGGATTTGTGCGTCTTTCTTAATTATAGGTAAAAATATTGAAAACAGTATGCACAAATTCGCTGCGGCTTCAGAGAATGAATTAATTGTGTTTGGTGCAGCCAGACCAGGATACCGCGATGCAGAAATTGCTCGCTGGATTGAATTTATGCAGGGGCATAATATCAAGCAAGTTTGCTGCTTGCTTGCTCAGACCCAACTCATCCGCTACACTGATTTACTGGGAACATATCGGAACACCTTTGGGTGCGATCGAGTTTGCTGGGCGCCGATTGCAGACTTTGAATTGGTCGATCGCGATATTTTAATCGATCAAATATTGCCGTTCTTGGAATCTGCAGATAGCAAAGGCGAACGGGTGGTAGTTCACTGTTCTGGGGGGATCGGACGTACAGGACAGGTTTTGGCTGCTTGGTTGGTCAGCGGGCGGGGATTGTCTAACAAACAGGCGATCGCAGCAGTAAAAAAAACTGGCAGAAATCCCTATGAAGCAGCAATCGCAGCTTGTTTGAAAGGTCGAAACCCCTGGCTAGTCGTTGAAAAACTTAATGCTCTCTTAGATGATAGTCGCCTTGCTGGAAGAAATGACATATAGCACGATAGCAACTATATATATAGCAATCCTAAATCATTTGTGAATTTCTTACTCCCTCCCCTTAGTAAGGGGAGGGTTGGGGTGGGGTAAAAAGTTTACGACACCTGCAAGGATTGCTATATTGGCCAATTGCGTAAGCTCTAAAAGCTTTAAAAGACTCCGCTTTCAACGCTCGAACTCAGGCATCGCATTAAATGGCTGTTTTGGTTATCACCGTTAGCCGCCCAGTTGGCGTTTTTGCGAATATTACAGAACAAATAAGCTAATCCGCATTTAAATTGCATAGTAAAATAAATTTTTCCTCTTGTGGGGAGTAGGGGTTGGGCATCCTGCCCGCCCTCAATATACAAATTAAATGCACAACAGCTTAACGCACTTACAGCAGCGCAAGATCCTTGAAGCAACGGCGCGTTAACTCGATTCTTGCAGAGGCGTCATTAGTGTTGCGGATGTCAAGGTTTGTAGCAAAAAAGTAAACATTTTTATCCTTTTCTAAATAACCTACATACCAGCCAATTTGAGGCTTTGTTTGTTCTCCAAAGCTTGCCCAGCCTGTTTTTGCCCTAATTGTGTAATCGGGAGTTTGTTCAACAATTATGATGTCTTTCACCACAGACAGCGATCGCTCGGAGAAGGGTAAGTCATTTTTGTAGAGACGGCGGAGAAATTGAATTTGCTCGTTGGGTGTGATTCGCAGTTCTCCCTCTAACCAGAAGTTGTCAATATCGTCTTTGTTACCGATTTTTTGGTTGCCATAACCGACTTTAGCTACCCATTTTTGCATTTGCTCATGTCCGACTCGGCGCGCGAGAACTTGGTAAAACCAAACGGCAGAAAGTTTCATGGCTTGTCTCATATTCAAGTCTCGATTCCAGGCGGGAATTTGCCTTTGAATTCCATCCCAAGTTAGAACGGCAATCTCATCTGAAATTACTCCTGTTTCTAAGGAAATCAGAGAGTTGAGAATCTTAAATGTAGATGCGGGTAAAAAAGCTGTGGCGTTACGCTGCGGGTTGTGTTGATAAAGCCGATCGCTATTCAAATCATAAATTGCGATCGAGCCTTCAACTCCTAGTTCTTGAAAGTGCCGTCCAAAATTCATTGTCTGAGCAACATCTCCTCCGCGTCGTGGAGATTGTTGCACTGGAGGTGGCACGGTTAAGGCTGATTGCGGTGGCTGAAGTAAAACAAAAGTAATGCAGCCTAATACAATTAAAATAACAGCGATCGCACGAGATATTCGGTTCATAAACTTCGATAATTTAGCCAAATCACAGGCAGTAATGTCACAGGGGCGATCGACTTGTAAGGTGCGTCTGACTTACGCTGTGTAAGAAACAATAAAGGTTTGCCCCTGACGCACCCTACTATATATGTGCCGCGTAATTTCTCACCTACAAAACTGCCATAATAGTTAACGCGACCAAACAGCTTAACTGAATTACTAAGCTGAACAACCGAAACTTTGGATCGAGGCCAGCGATGTGAATCACTGAATGTACAAGCCGAAATACGATGTACACAACAATCAGCAAATCTACTGCTGTTCCTGACACACCCCTAACTGTTAGAAGGAAAACAACTCCCAAATACAAAGGCAGGTTTTCTATCAAGTTGGATTGTACTCGAAATAGTCGCCAAAGCAAGCTGTCATCGTTTTGTGTGCCGAAATCTTTTACAGATCCGCCCGCAGATAGATGCCGAATCCTGACTGCTAGCAACAAGATAACGACTGCGATCGTCCACAAAATGAAAATTGTTAAACCCCAGAGAGGGAAAGTCATATTTGTCGGTTCAATTTGCATCATCTTTCTACCTTGCGAAACTGCGGCTAAGACTTTATAAAAGTTATATCAAATCCGGTAGCATCGTCCATTCATCTGCGTTAATCTGTGTCGATCTGCCCTCATCTGCGGTAAAAAAAAGAGAATAACCGCAGATGACAATGGATTAACGCCCATTCAGGCAGAGGTCGAGAAGAGAGATATGAATAATTCGGATATTCTGAGTGTTTTCGGAAATCGATAGATCGCCCACGATCTAACATTTTAGAAAAGTTTCCCGTCAGTACAATAGTTCTGGCGTTCTCATCTTTAGCTAAAATGAGTAAATCTAAAATCTAAAATCTAAAATCTAAAATCGGCTTGACGATCGCACCATTGTATCGAGCAAGTGTTCGATCGCACCCGGTAGACTCTGGCAAAAACCCGTGTGTACCCGCGATGTCTGAACGATCGTACTGCGGGGTGCTACGAGCCAGTGAAAGCGCTCTCTGTGGGGAAGTTGACCGATCGCGCCAGATTCGGAGCCGCCTGCACAAATGATAGGAATGACTGCTAGGTGATTGCGAATCATTTCCAGATCCAACGTTGAGTCGATCGCCATCAAGCGCTGTTCATCAATTTCGATACGGGCTTCAAGGAATTTTTTCGTACCGCAGGAAACGATCGCCCCCACGTTGATAAACTCCTCGCGCTCAACTTTGGGAACGACGCGGATAATGGCGTAATCATAAAGAAATCGATCGGGCACTAATCGCTTCCTCCAAAAAAATATGTGGTGATTCTAGCCGATTTAGCAGGTACTCGATATAAGCATTCCGATGTTCGTTGCTATCGCTGAAAGGAGAATCTCCCACCAGCCAAGTATCAGGAATTAGTTTAACAATGTTGCGAATGATTTCCGGCGTTAGCCTTTGAGTCATCTTTGAATTTGCCGCTTCCAGCGTGCTCGCAAAACGCAGCAGAACGTGGTCTTTGATTGGCGGAAAACGATCGCGGCTGCGCGAGAGATAATCTTTCCAGGTGTGGTGGAAGTAGAGGGCTGCACCGTGATCGATCAGCCAAAGCCGGCGGTGCCATACCAGCATATTTGCATTGCGCGGCGTGCGATCGATGTTGGTCACAAAAGCATCGAACCAGACGATTTCTGAGGCTAGATCCGCCTCAGACTTGCCCGCGATCGGGTCAAATGTGATGGAACCGGGGAGATAGTCGAGGGCGAGGTTGAGGCCAGCACTTGCTCGGATCAAATCTTGAATTTCCGGGTCAGGCTCAGTGCGAGCCAGTTCGGGATCGAGTTCAACAAAGACGAGTTCGGGGATTGGGAGCCCGGAGGCGCGAGCAATCTCTCCCGCCACTAGCTCAGCGATCAGAGATTTGGCTCCCTGGCCCGCACCGCGAAATTTGAGCACGTACATACCATCATCATCTGCTTCGACGATCGCCGGTAGCGAGCCGCCCTCGCGCAAGGGAGTGACATACCTGGTAGCAGTAACTGTTCGCAAGCTCATACTCATGCTATTTGAGATTTTCGATTTGAGATTTTCGATGGGAAATCACTGATTTTATGAGAGTTTAGAGCACGGGCTTACAGACAGTTGGATTCTTTCTTTTAACTGGGACTGATGTTAAGTAGTGTGTTTACTAAACTGATGACTAAAAGGACACAACAATGTTGTGTCCCTACGGAATTTTGCCAAATCTTGCTTTGAGACAGTCATTAGTCATCAGTCATTAATCAACTAATAACTCATGACTAACCACTAATCAGTTGTACTAACGTGGTCGATTCTCTCTAATTGCCAGAGAATTTGGTTGCCTTCGCGCCGCACCCGCGACACTACCCAATTTCGCCAAACCCAGTTGTCTCCACGACTGGTGACAGCGCTGGCATTTACATCCATCAAATCAGCCAGTTCAGAACTGGTAATCAAGTAGCCTTTCGTCGCAACCTCGTCGGCGATGTGCAACGTTTCGATCAGATTGCGGAGGTCCTGAACCCTCACCTCGCGGGGCAAGTTCTCCAGGGTATCGGCAGTTGAATCCATCATGGTAGAGTTGGAGATCGGAAGGTCAGAAGTTATGACATAGGATTCTATCGTTTTGTTACCAGTTGCGTCCGTTTCTTCCGAAACAATTGTGTTGTCAAAGCGTAGGGGCGGTGCCTCCGTGTCCGCCCCGGCCTCGTCTCCCGTTGGTTTCTGCTGTTGCAGTTCGGGAGTGAGATTGTGAGAGAAGCTGCGGGCGATTTCATCGCATCTGTCGTTGTAGAAGTCGCCGGAGTGGCCGCGGACGTGTTCCCACTTGATTTGCCGGGAATTCAGCTTGTCTAGCAGGTGCCAGAGGTCTTGGTTGACAACATCTTTGCCCGTTGAGGTTTTCCAGCCTTTATTTTTCCAGCCTTGAATCCATTTAGTGATGCCGTTTTTAACGTATTCGCTGTCGGTGTAAACGGTGACGGGTTCGGTTTGACCGGAATTGGCAAAAAATTCCAGCGCAGCGACGGCAGCTTGCATTTCCATGCGATTGTTAGTGGTTTGGGGGTCTGCACCTCCAAGTTCGTGACACTTGCCGTCGGCGAAACAAACTACTGCACCCCAGCCGCCGGGGCCTGGGTTGCCGGAACAAGCGCCGTCTGTGTACAAGCTTTTGATTTTTGGAGTTGTCATGAGCGAATTAATGTGTAATTTAGAGGTAAGTTGTTTGCAAGTGCGATAATTAAGGCAATTGAGATAGTTTTACTTAGTGCTATGAAAAATGCCAACTTAAAGATTAAAAAGGTTGCGCTATTTATTTGTCCGTTTTCTTTGTTAATTTTTAATACTTTCGCGCAAGCACAGCCCATAGTGCCTGCTGCTGACGGTACGGGTACTGTTGTCACCCCGATCGGCAACCGTTATGATATCAACGGCGGCAGTTTGTCGGGAGACGGCGCGAATCTTTTTCACAGTTTTGGGCAGTTTGGGTTGAATCAAGGTCAAATTGCTAATTTTCTGACTAATTCGGCTATTCAAAATATATTAGCTCGAATTGCTGGCGGGGACGCTTCGCTAATTAACGGTTTAATTACTGTCACGGGCGGCAATTCTAATCTTTTTCTCATTAATCCTGCGGGGATTGTGTTTGGCCCAAACGCGAGTTTGAATGTGCCGGCGGCTTTCACTGCAACTACTGCTACTGGTGTCGGTTTTGGTTCAAATTGGTTTAATGCTGCGGGTACAAATAATTTTAGCGCCTTGGTGGGTACGCCAAATGCTTTTTATTTTGGTGCGGGTGTACCGGGAAGTATTGTTAATGCTGGCAATTTAGCGGTGACTCCGGGGCAAAATTTGGCTTTGCTTGGCGGTACGGTTGTTAGTACCGGGCAGTTGTCGGCTGCGGGCGGGCAAATTACTGTTGCTGCTGTTGGGGGAGATCAGGTTCTCCGCATTAGTCAACCGGGGCATTTGTTGAGTTTAGAAATAGCAACGGGCGGAAATTTTGGTAATTCTCAACAGACTTTGAATCCTGTTTCTTTGCCACAGTTGCTGACAGGTACTGGGCAAAATCAGGCGGCGGGTGTTGCGGTTGCTGATGACGGTTCTGTGCGGCTTGTGGGTTCTGGTTTGCAGGTGAATTCTGGGGATGTGGCGATTGCTGCTAATGTGTCTGGGCTGCCGCAGTTGAATGCGGAAAGTGCGAATTTATGGGCTGCGGAAAATCTCACGTTAGCGGGCGCTAGGCTGCAAACTACGGGGGATTTGAGTTTGCTGGGTGGGGATGCGGTGCGGGTCAGGGACAGCGCCCAGAATCCTTTTTTGGCGCAGGCTGGGGGGAATTTATACATTCAGGGATCTCGCACTATTGATATTCTCACTCAAAATGCGATCGGCGGCTTATCTCTTCCCCCGCAATTCCAAAGTGGCGGCAATTTGAGTTTGGTTAGCAACGGCGTTATTTCGGGGGATGCTCACTTTGTTTCTGGTGGCAATTTCTCGATTCGCAATTTGTCGGGAATGCCGGGAAACTTTGTCAGTTTATTTGACCCGATTATCAGTTCGGAAGGAGATGTTTTCTTTGGAGATTATACCGGAGTTTCGCTGAAAATCGAGGCGAGGGGGAGCATTGTTGCTGAGGATATTACAATTACCGGCCCCGATATTGCATTGGGTAGGGAAAATGTGAGTGGCGATCCAGATATTGCTATTTTAACCAGCAGTCCGGCTTTAATTCTGCGGGCGGGAGTGCAAAATTTGGCCAATTCTCCTAATGTTCCTAATTCTCCTACGGATACTCCGGGTGATAATGAACAACCTAATCCTTTAGGTGACGATGCAATATTTACTCCTGGGTCTATTTTATCGAATAATTTGATTTCTGTTGAAAATATTTCGGCCGGCGGGCCGGTGATTTTGTCAGCGCCGGGAACTATCGCAACTAGAGATATTAATGGCGGTCAAATAAATCTCGAAAGCAGGGAAGGGGCAGTGGTAGTTGGGGGCAGATTAACGTCTAGTTCGACAATTAATATTCAAGCTAATGACAATATTATATTGACAAGTGACATTTCTCGTGCTGATATCAACGGCAGTATTAGTCTGAATACTGTTCGAGGCAATATAGTAACAGGGTCGATCGATACTGGGACTTCCGGGGCGATCGAACTCAGAGCTTTTGGCAATGTGAATTTTGGGACTTTGCAGGGATCTAATGTTGATATTAGCAGTAACTCCGGCGCCTTGGGAGTTTTGACTGATCCCAATAGCATTGTGCCTAATACAACACCTGTCAATATTACCGCAAGTGAAAATATCAATTTGACAGCTTTTAGGGACTTAACAGTAGGTAATCTCACCGCTGCGACTGTCAATGCTAGCAGCAGCAATGGGAGTGTTAATACGGGTGCGATCGACACTGCTGGAGATGTCAGAATTTTAGCGGGACAGCTAATCAACACAGGGATAATAACTGTTAATCCTGCCGCCACAAATCCAGTTAATCCCATAATTCCCACAGTAAATCTAGATGCCCAAACTAATATTAATGTTGCATCGATCGACGCAGGCACTGGCACTATTGCTTTGAGAGCATCCAGCGACTTACAGGCAGGGAGTTTGCAAGGGGGAGCAGTTGCCGTCAATAGCGATGGGGGAAATATTGCGATCGGCAATACTACATCAATTGGAAATATTAATGTCATAGCTTCTGGCAATGTAAGTTCAGGGAATTTGCTGGGAACAAGAGTTAATGTAAATAGCAATTCTGGAAGTATTGAGATGGGAAGTGCCACAGCAACAGAAAATACCGTCAAGTTGACAGCTTCTGGCAATGTAAATTCAGGAGATTTGCGGGGAGTTGGAGTTAATGTAAATAGCAATTCTGGAAGTATTAATATTATTGGCAATACGGACGCCACAACAATAAATGTCAATTTGACAGCGCCGCTCGATGTAAATTCAAGGGATTTGCGGGGAGTTGCAGTTGATGTAACTAGCAGCAGGGGAACTGTCAACACTGGCAATATAAGTGCTGCCGAAAGTGTCGGAATTTTAGCGGGGAACGAAATTGCAATTGGGCGAATAAATGTTAATCCTGTTGTTAGTGTCGATCGCACTTCTACAGTAAATCTTAACGCTCAAAATGATATCAGTGTTGTATCGATTAATGCTCCGGGCGGTAATGTTGAGATCGCAACTCCGGGTTTAGTTCGAGTGACGGGTACTTTTGACCAAAACGGCACTCCTGTTAGCGTCTCGACTCTTGGCGACACTCAAGCGGGTACAGTTACGATCCGCCACGGCGGCGGCGATGTCAATCCGCCGATACCTTTTGCGGTGGGAGATGCGACGACTAATGGTACTGCTGGGGCGATCGCCAGCAATGCTTTAGGTACGATTACTCAGGGACAATCGTTCATAAATTCTTACACTCAAGGCAATAGTGCGATCGTCACTACCAATCAACCCACCATCAACGATCCACCTACTCCACCTACTCCACCTACTCCACCTACTCCACCTACTCCACCTACTCCACCTACTCCACCTACTCCACCTACTCCAC